>CALDHJ010000417.1 GCA_937941555.1 uncultured Granulosicoccaceae bacterium
AGCGTTCGCGGCAAAGGGCAGGCCGAATACCAGGCCGGCCAGAGCCGCGCTGAGCCAGTTGAAACGGATCTTCACGTGCGACCTCCACACTCGCGGTTGGCCGGCCAGTTGAGCCGGTGGCGAATGCATTCGCAATGCAGAACGCGCGCCGGGTTCAGCCTCCAGCCTCGGCGGCGGCCGCCACGGCAATGGCCGCCACGATGATCTCGCCGATCACGGCGCAGTCCGCCACACTGACCGTCAGGGGAATGCGGATATCGAACAGCGTCGAGAGTACCCGTTCCGTCTCGGGCAGCGTTTGCGCACTGACATAGCGCCACGAATCGTGTCGGCTGGTATACCCGTGTGGCTCGGGTGCGCCAAACCATTTCAACTCGACCCCGCGGGCTCGCGCGTGTCTGACCAATGCCTCGCACTGCGCCGGCGAAAAAGCGGTCACGCGGAATTGCAGTGAGCTGCCGACAAACACTTCTTGCGCCGGCCGGTCACGCAGGCGAGCGGCGTTCGAGCGGCTCAGCGCCGACTCCACTGCCCGATAGCGCTCGAGCCACCGCTCAACCTGGGCATCAAGCTGCGCCAATTGCGGGCGCAAAATGGCCGCCCGCAATTCGTCCATTCGGCCCGAGCAATTGGGCATTTGGAAACGTGCGCCGTCAAACGCACCCGTCTCGGGCCCCGCACCGTGGCGCTCGTAGAGCATGTACGACCCGGACGCAACAGTCGCGCGAGCAATCAGCTCCGGGTCGCGCGACACCAGCAGGCCGCCTTCCCCGGAGTTGATGTGTTTGTATGTCTGTGTGCTGAAACACGCCGCAATGCCGAAGTTGCCGCTGCGTGTGCCATTCCAGGCAGCGCCCATGGTGTGCGCACAATCCTCGATCAGGTCCACACCGTTGGCGGTCAGAATCGCAATCAGCGCGTCCATATCGACCAGGTGGCCGCGCATGTGCGACACCATCAACACGCGTGCACCGGACTGCTTGATCTTGACCTCAAGATCGGCCAGATCGATCACGGTGTCATCGTCACACTCGACAAACACGGGACGTCCGCCCGCGTGCGCGATGGCACCCGGAACCGGCGCCAGGGTGTAGGCGTTGGTGAGCACGGCGTCGCCGGGTTTCACACCGTAGGCCAGCAGTGCCAAAAACAAGGCATAGCCACCAGACGTGCAGGCAAGGCAGTACTCGGTGCCTTGCCAGGCGGCAAACTCACGCTCGAATGCTGCCGCTTCGCTCTCGGCATCACCGGTCTGGTAGCGGTGGAGTCGCCCGGACCTGAGCAATTCGATCGCACGGTCGATGGACGCATCGGGCAGGCCTTCCTGCTGCGTCAGATCCCCCTCAAAGCGCTGCATTGATTCTCCGGCGACGCCGGAGCGTCAGTTGTCGAGCAGTTTTGCGGCCATGAGCTGCCGCACCAGTTGCTGCGCATTATCCACGTCAAATTTGTGAAAGACACGCGCCCGGTGAATCTCGACAGTCCGGGGACTCAGCCCGAGCTGCCGGGCAATGATCTTGTTGGCGTGACCGGCGCATACGGCCAACATCACATCACGCTCACGCGCGGTCAGGCTCTCCAGGTTGCGTTTGACATCAGCCTTGTGGTGCGCCTCGGCGCTGCTGCGCGCGGCGTGCTCACCAGCTTCTGCCACAACCTCTAGCAGATCGCTGTCGTTGAAGGGTTTTTCGAGGAAACTGAAGGCACCCTTCTGTATGGCGTTGACCGCCATCTGAATGTCGCCGTGACCGCTCATGAAGACTACCGGCACTGAACAATCACGGGCTATCAGCTGTTGGTGCGCTGCAAGGCCATTGGTGCCCGGCATGCGCACATCCATCAGCACTACCGCATGCGCGCTTTGGCAGTCTTCATAGCGCTCGAGAAAATCGTCTGCGGTGGGATAGATCTCGGTGTTGTATTGTTCGCCCTTGAGCAAAAGCGCCAACGCGTCGCGGATGTCTGCTTCATCGTCGACTATGTGCACCGTAATCGGTGGCGTGGACTCGGTCATCTCGCAACTCCCTACAAGGCGATCCGCTGCTGTCCCGCGTTGACAGCCGGCAGCCGCACACGCGCACAACAGCCGATCGGGCTGTCGACAAAATTGATGTCACCGTCATGTGCTTCAACGATAGCACGCGTGATGCTCAATCCCAGCCCCAAGCCGTCGGAGCTCTCGGAACGAAAGGGTTCGAACACGACCTGGCGGGTCTCTGCCGGCATACCTGGCCCGGTGTCGCGCACGTCGAGCCAGACGCCACTCTCATCAGAGCGGATGCGCACAACAATTTGCTTGTCAGGTGTATCAGCGCTGCTCATGGCCTGCATCGCATTGCGAAAGAGATTGACCAACACTTGGTGAAACTGCACGCGAGACACCGACACCACGGTGTGCTTGTGCGGCGCATCGAGTATCAAGGACACCCGTTGCTTGCGCGACTCGAAGGCCAACAACGAGAACACCTCTCGGACCAGCTGTTCAAGTGCGTGTTGCTCACGCTCTGCCGGCGCTTTGCGCACGAACTCGCGCATGTGGCGAATGATCTCGGCGGCGCGTTCCGCATTGTGAACCACGCGATCAATCGCACCGCGCGCCTCGGCCGTGGAGGGGTCATCTGTCAACAGGCGCTTGCTCGCCTGGGCGAAGGTGATCGCAGCGGTCAGCGGTTGATTGAGTTCGTGGGCAAGACCACCCGCCATCTGCGCCATGTCGCTTATGCGTCCGAGGTGTGTCAGATCGTCGAGATGCTGCCGCGCTTCCTCTTGCGCATGGCGCCGCGCGCTGATGTCGTGCCCCACCACAATAACCGAAGCCAGTTCACCGGCATCGAAAAGCGGGCTGATACGCCACTGCAGCCAGACACCGGCTGTCTCGCTCTGCAACTCGACACGTTGTCCATCAAGCAGGGACTGCATGACTGCAGAGGCCGGTTCCTCGGCTTCGGCGCAAAGCCACTCCAGGCAGTTTTCGCCCGGCCTGGCTGCCATCGGCATCCACCGCTCGGCATTCGGGGTGGCGAAGATCACGCGCCCGTGGCGATCCAGCTTGACCACACTCTCGGACTGGTTCTCGACGATCAGGCGATAGCGTGTCTCGCTGTCGCGCAATTGTGCGACGGCGTCTCGCCGCTCTTTCAGTGACGAGGCCAGCAGCAAGGTCGTGCAGGACAACAGGCCAAGGTTGCCGTGCAGCAGCAGCAGGTTCTCGACCGTTGTCTCACGGGTAAAGGGTCCCATGCCCATCGATGTTGCCCAGAGCGCGAAGCCGGCATGCACCGCAAGTAACAAGGCACACCAGTGCAATGACACTCTGAAGGCCGCCCACAACAGGATCGGATAGGAGATGAAAGCGAGCGGCAGTTGCATGGCAAAGCGTTCGGGCAACAGATCATCAAAAACGATTGCCGCCTCGGCTACCACGACAAAGAGACTGACGACTTGGTAGCGGCCGGGCCAGCGCGCGAAAGTGCGAAGGCCCATCGCAAGCGGCACGATCAGCAAAATCGCGATCGACTCGGTCGCCCAACACACCCACCAGAACAGACTGATCTCGGCTGTGGGCATGCCATTGAGCTGCCACATCACGAAAATCGACAGTCCGCCCCCCAGAGCAGGCGCCGTGAACACGCCCAGCGCGAGAAAACAGAGCACATCGGACACATCGCCGAACAGCCGTTTTACGCCGGCCGCCCTCAACAGTGACGCCCCGATGAGACCGGTGGCACAAGCGCCCACCACACGCCCGGCCAGCGTAGGCAGGTCGTGGTCCATCAGGCCGGCGTTGACCAACGGACCGATGACCAGAATCGGAATCGCGAGGCGCAGTGGCAACAGCCAGGCGGCGATCAGCGAGACTGCGCCGATCGGCCACAACATCATTTGGCCGTCGTGTTGCAACGTCAGCTGATCGCCAGTCCAAGCGGCGAGCACCGATGCGAGCAACAACACGCCGGCAATCCCCCAGGGGGCTGCCGTTGGGGCTGAGTCGGGCATAACAGTGGCAGTTTGCGTCATGGCTCTAGTCTATTTTCCCTGCGCTGCATTGCCATACGGACGACTACGGTAGTCAGATAGGACAACACTCAATACTGGAGTTCCGTGCGCTAACTCCTTATGCTCGCACGCTCGCAGCCTGGAGAGCATTTGGTGAGCGACACCTATCGCAACGAAATCTCACGCCACACCAATGCCATCGATCTCGGTTTCTGGCGCCGACCCGTCGGAGTCTCGGTCCCCGACGACGACCTCAACTTCTTGCTGGTGCCCGATGCGGTGGAGGCTGCGGCCTGCTTCGAACTCGCCCGTCAGGTCCACGCCTGGCAACACGCTCACCGCGCCGATGACAACTGCATCGATGTGGCCCTCATGGTTACCATGGGCGGCCTGCTGCCGAGCGTGCTGCTCTACGACCACCTGGTGCAAATGCCGGACCCGGAGCTGCCGAAGCTCGACTTCGGCACCGTTGGGGTCTCGCTTTATGCGGGGCCCGGCCAGCGGCTCGACAAGCCGATTGTCGATCACCCCGTGTCTGTGCCGGTTCAAGACCGAACTGTGCTGGTCATCGACGATCTCGGCGACTACGGCGGGACGATGAATTTTCTCTCGCAGCAGCTGCTCGAGACCCACGGTGCCCGACGGGTGTTGTCGTTGATGCTCTACATGAAGCCCGCGGCGTTGCAGAATCTGCAGGCGACATTCTGGTTCGGCGAAACCCCCCAGGACACCTGGATCATCACCCCACGAGAACAGGTCGAAACCCTGAGCAAGCGCGTGCCGGTGTGGCGAGAGCGTGGCGCATCGGAAGCGGAGTGTCGCCGCCGTCTGATCGACGTCATCGGCTACCCTCCCGCGATTGTGGACTACTACCTCCCTCGCGCCTGGTCGGCCTCGGACCCCGCCAACCCGAACTGATCGCCGCGATCGGACCGAGACAGGGGCGGAGATCAGGGACGGCTGCAGCTCTCGCCGTCGAGCGGCTCCATGGTTTCGACACGCTCCACCATCAACACACCGTCGTAGAAGCTGCCGGACCCTTCGGCGGCCGGCGGCAGACGCTGTGCGTCGACAACCGCGAACACTTCATCGTATTGCAGGGTGGCAATCTGTCGATAGCGCGTGTCCAGGTCGCTGAACACACTGGTATTTGCTTCAACCCAATAGAGGCTCGAGCCGCCACAGGGTCGGAAAAAGGCTTCGCCTGGCCCCCACGAGTACCGGCCATTGAAGCGTTGCGTGCGGGAACCGTCGGTACTGGCGGCACTCACCACCGGTGTGGTCGGGGCAATCTGCTGCGCCGGTTCGCTGCTTTCTTCACCGTCGAGCAGCTCATCTGCTTCCGCCAGCAACGCGGCCATGGATTCCGCGTTGGTGGTTGACGTTTCGGCAAGCGACGGGCGAACGCCGGTATCGATCACCGGCTTGGCATAAACGTCCTGGTACTCGCCGGTACCAGAGATCAACAAGCGTCCTGGGGCGACGTCTCGCACGGGCTCGATGCCCCATTTGCTCGGGCTGTTGGGGTATTCGGCGCCGTCGTGGGACACCTTCGCCATCGTCAGACGCGAACGCCCCGGCAGGCGGACATAAAGGTCGCGCCAGCCACTGTCGACGTACTCGCCCAGCGCGATCGGGCCGTTGACCAATGTCAGCTTGCTGACCAGCTCAACCGCATCGTTACGACCGGCAAACACCATCGCCGTACAACTGTCGCCGAAGCACCAGCTGTTGTCGGTCAGCAGCACCACAACGTCCAACTCACCGTCGTTGTTGAGATCGCTGTACGCGAAGTGGTGTTCTACCTGCTCGAGATTGGTGTCGGAGTGCACGGCGAAGTGCGTGACGACACGGTCATACAACCGGGACCCCGGTTGACCATCGAGTATCGGATCGGCGGCGTTCGGCCGGGGTGAATTTGCACAGCCCGTGAGCACGATCGCGCCGAGACATGCCGTAGCAATGGACTTCACAAGAAACACCTGAATCACCGTGGTTGCTCAAAGTATAGGTAAGCCGCAACCCAACACGACAACGCGACCTGTCTTCGTCTAGCGGCGGGCAGCCCGAAAAAATGATCGACCACACATCATTCTGGGTCTGCTCACCTGTCCGGCGGTCAGCACAACGCGTCGAAAGGCTGCACATCCACCCAATCGCCGGTCTCGACACCGGATTGGTCCGCGTGCAGGACGATGAAGCAGTTTGCCTGCACCATGGAACTCAATCGCCCGGCCCCCTGGCGTCCGGTGGTGTGCACCACGACCTCGCCGTCGACCTGGCCGACAACCCCTCGCTGGTACTCGACCCGGCCGGCGGACTTCTTCAACGCTGACTGGCAGCGGGCCTTGAACACTGGCGGAAACAGTTCGTCCATCCCCATCATTTTCTTCAGTGCCGGCTGGACGAACTGGTAGTAGCTGACAAGCGTGGCCACCGGGTTGCCGGGCAGGCCGAAAAACTGCGCCTGCCCCACCCGCCCACTCGCCAACGGCCGTCCCGGGCGCATGGCAACACGCCAGAAGGTGACTTCACCCATCTCTCGCAAGGTTCGCGCGACGTGATCGGCCTCGCTGACCGATGCACCTCCGGTCGCAATGACCACATCCGCATCGCGCGCCGCCCGCTCGAACGCTTTTCGGGTCGCCTCGGCATCGTCGGCAACGATCCCCAGATCGACCAGTTCCACGTCCAGTGCCGCGAGTGCCGCTGTGACACTGTAGCGGTTGCTGTCGTAGACCTCGCCCGCGGCCAGTGCGCGCCCGGACTCCAGTGCGACCAGCTCGTCACCCGTCGAAAAAAGTGCCACCCGCAACCGACGGTGTACGGCAACCCGGGCGACACCGAGTGATGCGAGAAACCCCATTTCGGCCGCACCGAGTCGCACACCCGCTCGCAGCGCCACCTCACCGCGCCGGATGTCTTCGCCGGCGAGTCGGACGTTTGCGTGGGCACGCTCGCCACCGAGAACCGTCAGGCGACTCGCGTCACGACGGACCCGCTCCTGAATCACCACGGTATCCGCACCGCGTGGCATGACCGCACCGGTCGTGACCTGTACGGCCTCCCCTGCTGCCACGGGCACCGTCGCCGGTTGGCCGGCCCAGGCACTCGCCACAATCTCGAATTCTGCCGACGAACCGACCTCCGGTAGATCCGCTGCACGCACGGCAAACCCGTCCATCGCCGAGTTGTTGTGCCCCGGCACATCGGCACGGGCAATCACATCCGCAGAAAGCACGCGACCACGTGCCGCAGACAGCGCAACCTCGCCTTCACCCGGCACAACCGACACGGCCTCAAACAGGGCGTGCCGTGCTTCATCAACCGGCTTCAGCTCCGGCGCTTCAACGGGGTCCTGGCAGGAGGGATCCGGTGAGAACGGCGCGCTCATTCGCTTGCCAGGTACTCGGCAATGAAGTCGGCAAACGGGGCTTGAGCCTCCGCTTCCAACGCATCCCGTTTCGCAAGTGATCGCGCGACGTCTTCCTCGAACCGGCCTTCACGCTCCGCGCTGAGCGATGCGCCACGATGGCTTTGATCGTGTTGCGCCGACAGCGACTGGGCAAATTGGAAGAACCCCATCCTGCTGTCGCGCATGCCTTGGAGAATCTGGCCGGAGGGTGTCGAATCCGGGTTCTCAATCTTCTGCATTTGCACAGCGACCGCGTCAACGTACTCTGGCCCGATACACGACGCCACGGACTGAATGGCGTCGACCAAACCGCCTGCCATCTCGGCCAGCGGTTTGCTCTGCCCGTCGCAATCCACCAGCGTCAGTGCGGGGTCGCGTCCGAAGTTGGCGACAGCATCGCTGTTGCGGTCGATCCGATCGCGCTCGTCGCCATCAAATGGACGGCTGTCGTGCAACAGGCAGAACAGCGCAAACGCCTCGACAAAGCGCAGGCTCTCGGTGTCTATACCGGCCATGGCGAAAGGGTTCACGTCGAGCGTGCGCAATTCGATGTATTCGACTCCGCGCCGGGCCAGTGCGGTGCTCGGTTTTTCGAGGTGTTCGGCGATCTGCTTGGGTCGGGTGCCGCTGTAGTATTCGTTTTCGATCTGCAGCATGTTCGCGTTGAGCTGCTGCCACGTCTCGCCTGCCTGCACACCCAACGAATCGTAGGCGGGCCAGTGCGTCGAGATGGCCGAGCGCAAACTCGCAACGTAGCCCGCCAGCGAATTGTAGTCCGCACGCACCGGGGCCTTGTCACTGTTGCGGTAGCCGAGGTCGCTCATTCTCAGCGTCGTACCGTACGGCCGGTATACAGTCGAATCGTCCCACCGTTCGAGGTCGCCAGTCTCGCCACCGAGAAAGCTTGTGCAGATCGCAGGTGAGGCACCAAACAGGTAGAGCAGCAACCAGCCGTGCCGCTGCACGTTGCGGATGGCGTGCAGGTAGCCCGCACTGACGACCTCACTTGAAGGCTCATGGCCATCGAGCCGCGCGAGTACGGCCCAGAGTGCTTCGGGCCACGACAAGTTGATGTGGATCCCAGAAATCACCTGCATCGATTTGCCATAGCGCAAGCCGAGCCCCTTGCGGTAGACGTGCTTCATCAAGCCAGCATTGCTGCTGCCGTATTCGCCGATACGAACACTGCGTTCGCCGTCGAGAACACACGGCATGCTCGCCGCCCACAGGCTCTCGCGATCGAGCCGTTTGACCGCAAAGCGGTGCAGATCGGTGAGGAAGTCCACGGTGTCTTGCGAACGGTGAAACGGCGGGGTCACGAATTCGAGCATCGCCTCCCCGAAATCCGTGGTGATATGCGGGTGGGTCAATGCGGCACCAAGCGACACCGGGTGATCGCGTTGCGAGATCGTGCCCGCTATGCTCACCCGGAGACTCTCCTTTTCGAGTCCAACCAACCGGTCGGCCAGGCAACCGGGTCCGGCGTCCGCCAAGGCGGCAACGGAATTGTTCAGGCGACCGAACAACGGCGAATCTCCTATCGGTGTATCGGGGACAGTGTGACGGCAAGCTCGCAAGGGTAGCCAGTGCTATCCCCGCACGCAAGAATACACAAAGCAGTCGACACCCCAGCACTTCAGAGCGACCGGAAATGCCCGACAACCCCGTACCACTGCACGAACGAATCCTCGGCGATGGACCGCCAGTGGTCCTGCTGCACGGTCTGTTCGGCAGCAATGAAAACCTCGGTGCGATTGCGCGGCACCTCCAGCACAGCTACCGGGTACACGCCCTTGATCTGCGCAACCATGGCCGCTCACCACACACGGCAGAACACCGCTACACCGATCTCGCGACCGATGTGCTCGCGCACCTCGATGGCATCGGGTCCGATCCGGTTCACGTGGTCGGCCATTCAATGGGCGGCAAGGCCGCCATGCAGCTGGCGTTGGATGCCCCAGCGCGAATCGCAAGCCTGACAGTTATCGACATCGCACCAAAACCCTATCCGCGGCACCACGACGCCATACTGGATGCGATGAAGGCCCTGGCGGATACTCCGCCATCAAGCCGCCAGGAAGCCGATGCCCGGTTAAGCTCGGCTGTACCGGAACCCCCGATTCGGCAGTTCCTGCTGAAGAACCTGCAACGCGATGCCGAAGGTGCCTATCGCCTGCGCCTGAACATCGAAACCCTGTATCAACGCTACGACGACATTGCTACATGGGATACGCGCGACACCAACTGCCAGGCTCCCGCCCTTTTCCTGGTAGGCGGGGCCTCCGACTACGTCACCGAAGCTGATCGAAGCACAATCACAGGGTATTTCCCCAATGCCACAGCGCGTGTGGTGC
>CALDHJ010000418.1 GCA_937941555.1 uncultured Granulosicoccaceae bacterium
TGCCGCAACGAACAGGTCGTATTGACCGGCCAGTATTTTAACGAAGAGCTTGCGATAGCGTTTCGCCGTGAGAACTACGAAGACGGCGGCCCGACGCCACCGTATTTCCGTTTCGACGCGGTTGGCGTTGAGAACGATTCGCTGTCGGACTTCTACCTCACATCGTTCATGAACGGTGCGCTGGTCTCGAACATGACCCGCTACCAGACGCCGGATGACGCCATGGCGGCGTTGCGAGCGGGTGAGGTGCTGGCGGTGATGGGTGCGCGAGGGCAGTTGGAGCATGGCTTGAACGACGAGCTCGACATCCACCAGCCGTTTCTGTCCGGCCTGGCGCTCGGTACCTGGACACTGGGTGTGGCGGTGCGTCACAGCTGGCGGCCGCTCGGCTACGCCGTCGACGACGCAATTCGCGCCGGTGTCGAAGACGGCCGGATAGCCGACATCTTCGCGTCCTACGGCCTGAGCTACGCCAAACCCGAGTGGTGACACGTGGGTGCGCGTCTGTGCGGCTATAGAGCCGCCCTCTGGCGCCTGGTTGCGCGGATCAGCCGAGCGTTACCACCTGCTCGGAGAGGCGCACCGAGACCGACAAGCCGCCCTCGTTGATCAACCATTTCTGCAAGGTGTAGTGACGCGCGCCGGATTGGTGCATCGGGTCGTTGTCGGCGAGCTGGCGTGCCGCGTCCATCGACTCAGCGCGGTAGACGATCATGCCCGCGCCCTGCATCTGGTCACCGGTTTCGTCTGATACCGGCCCAGCGAACACCAGCGCACCCTGGCGCTCGAGTTCGGCCTGGTAGGCGAGGTGGCCTGGAAGTTGGGCTTTGAGTTCCAGTGGTTCGACGGCGGGCGTCGATTGCACGACGAAGAGTTCGAGGGCGAGGGCGCCGCGCGCCTTGGCGTCGGCTTTGTAGTCTTCCCAGGCGGGCATGGCAGGGGTGCTCCCAAAAAAATCGATAAAAATTGACCAGCTGCTGCATTATCGCCAAAATGCGGCTCATATGCAGCGACATAGTGCAGATGGCTGCACCGTTGGTGCGTCCTTGTGCCGCATTCTGGCATGGTAGGCCTCTGTGGCCTGCTGCCAGACGCGATCCGGTGTCATCAGCTCCACGGTCGAGACGAGAAAGTATGAGCGAAGTGTCTGAAACCCCTGAAGCCCAACGTGCTCGCGCGCAGCAGGCTGTCCGGGACCTGCGCAACGAGATCGGCACCCTTGATGATCGCGCGATCGACCTGATCCTGCGCGATGCGCGTTCGCACTACGCCTGGACGGATCGGCCGGTCAGTGACGAGACCTTGCGCACCCTGTTCGACATCGTGATTCAGGGTCCGACCAGCATGAACACCTGTCCGGCTCGGTTCATCTTCGTGACCAGCGAGGCGGGCAAGGCGCGATTGGCAAAATCGCTCAAACCGAAGAACGTCGAGAAGATGCGTGACGCGCCGGTGACCGCGATTGTCGCGTGGGACCCTTTGTACTGGCAGCGCCTCGATTTCCTCTTCCCGCACGAAGACCGCAAGCCGCTGTTTGACGGCAAGGAAGACTACGCCCACGACACGGCGTACCGAAACTCCACACTGCAAGGCGCCTACCTGATGATAGCGGCGCGTGCGCTCGGGCTCGATGTCGGTGCCATGTCCGGCTTCTCCAACGCGATCGTCGACGAAGAGTTTTTCGCCGAGTCCGGTTGGAAGTCGAATTTCCTCTGCAATATCGGCTACGCCGACGAAACGGCGCTGTTCCAGAAGCTGCCGCGGTTTGCGTTCGACGATATCTGTACGGTTTTGTGAGGTGATTGCACTGTGAAAATGAAAACGACCGTCACCTTGCGCGCCAGTGCCGCATGCCCGAGTCACTCGCTGAGTGAAGTCAGAGTGCGGGATCTGACGTTTGCGATTGACGAGCCGACCGAGCGAGGCGGCAGCAACCTCGGACCCACACCCACCGACACCGCACTCGCGGCCCTGATCGGCTGCACCAATGTCATCTGTCACAAGTGCGCCGACCAGCTCGGGATCGACATCGGCCACCTCGAGATCGATATCGCGTGCGATTTCGACCGGCGGGGTGTGATGTTGGCCGAAGACATCCCTGTGCCCTTTGTGTCGTTGGTGCAGCGCGTCGTCAGCGACGGCCCGGCGACAGAAGAGCAATTGCAAACCGTGGCACGCGAAGTCGAAAAATTCTGCCCGTTGTCGAAGCTGTTCGTTGCAGCCGGCACGGCCGTTGAGACTGTTTGGACAAAGGCCTGATGTAATCAGGCAACACCTGGGAGAAGCACCATGATCAAGCAACCATTCATCCGCTCGGTATTGGCCGCAGCACTGCTCGGCGCGTCAGCCGCACCGGCACTCGCCGCCGAGACCATCAACGCTGTTGTGATCGACGGCTACCCGGCGCGCGCGCTGTGGGTCAAGGAATTCACCAATTTCTTCATCCCGGAAGTCGACAAGCGTCTGGCTGAGTCTGGCGAGTACAAGATGAACTGGCAGGAGAGCTACGGCGGCACCATCGTCAAGCCCAAGGGCGTGCTCGAAGGTGTCAAGCTCGGGCTCGGCGACATCGGCATCGTAACCACGATCTTCCACAGCTCGAAACTGCCAAGCCAGGCGATCTCGGCCGTGACGCCATTCGTTGCGCCCGATGCGCGTGCGGTTGCCAAGGCGGTCGACGAGATTGCGAAAGAGTACCCGGCCATGCAGGCCGAGTTCGATGCGCAGAACCAGGTCTACCTCGCAACCGGCGTTGTGCTTGACACTTACCAGATCTTCTCGAAAACGGCCGTGAGCTCTCTCGCGGACGTCGAGGGCGGGAAGGTTGCCGGTGCCGGCATGAACCTGCGCTACCTCGAGGGCATCGAGGGTGCGGCTGGCGTTCGCGGTGGCCTGACCGACTTCTACAACATGCTCCAGACCGGTCTGGTCGACCACGCGATGCTCTGGCCCGAGGCGGCAAAGACCTTCAAGATCGCGGAAGTCGCGCCCTACATGCTGCGGGTTGACATCGGTGCGGTGAACTCAAAAACCATCACCGTCAATAAAGATTACTGGGACCGTCTGCCCGAGGAAGTAAAGCGCGTGCTGCAAGCCGTAGCGGTGGACTACCGAGACCACTTGGCCGGTATCGCAATGGACCGCGCGGCCGCCGCTGAAGCCGCTTATAT
>CALDHJ010000419.1 GCA_937941555.1 uncultured Granulosicoccaceae bacterium
CCTTCATCGCGCGCTACCGCAAGGAAGCCACTGGCGGTCTCAGCGATGCTCAGCTCCGGTCACTCGAGGAGCGGTTGCGCTACCGGCGCGAGATGGAAGAGCGGCGTGCCAGCATTCTCGAGAGCATCGAATCGCAGGGGAAGCTCGATGACTCGCTGCGTGACGCGATTGTCACTGCTGACACCAAGAGCACGCTCGAAGACCTGTACCTGCCGTACAAACGCAAGCGTCGCACCAAGGGCCAGATTGCCCTTGAGGCCGGTCTGTTGCCGCTGGCCGAGCAGCTCTGGTCTGATGACGCAGTTGACCCAAGTGAACTCGCAGCCGGATTTGTCGATGCCACGCACGGCGTTGACGACGCCAAGGCTGCGCTCGACGGCGCGCGCTATATCCTCATGGAACGCTTCGCCGAAGACGCACGATTGATCGGCCGCTTGCGTGACCGCCTCGTGGAAGAGGGTGTGTTGTGCAGCGCCGTGGTCGCCGGTCAGGAGCGCGAAGGCGAGAAGTTCAGCGACTGGTTCGACTACCAGGAAGCCTTGAAAAGTGTGCCGAGCCACCGTGCGTTGGCGTTGTTTCGCGGACGGGCCGGCGGCGTGCTGGACCTCTCCATCGGTCTGCGTGACGGCGACGGTATAAGCACGGTTGCGTGTGAAGACACCATCGCGGGCCACGCCGGCTACCGCGCGTCGAACGCGCCGGCGGACAGCTGGCGCAAACAGGTCGTGAGCTGGACCTGGCGGGTCAAGTTGCGCCATCACCTCGAGACCGATTTGTTTGCGGGCTTGCGCGAGCGCAGCGAGAAAGCGGCGATAGATGTCTTTGCCAACAACCTGAAAAACGTGTTGCTGGCCGCGCCGGCCGGCAATCGCCCGACACTCGGCCTCGACCCGGGATTCCGAACCGGTGTCAAACTTGCGATAGTTGACGGAACCGGCAAGCTGCTCGAGCACGCGACGATTTTTCCGCACGCACCGCAGAAGCGGTGGGACGAGGCCATCGCCACCCTCGCGACGCTGTGCGGCCGGCACGGTGTGGAGCTCCTGGCCGTCGGCGACGGCACGGCCAGCCGCGAGACCGAGCGCCTTGTCGGCGAACTGATCGCGGCCCACCGGGACCTCACCCTCACTCGCGTTCTGGTCTCGGAGGCCGGTGCGTCGGTCTATTCGGCAAGTGCGCTCGCCGAGGGCGAGCTGCCGGATTGCGACGTGAGTATCCGCGGCGCGGTGTCGATTGCCCGGCGGCTGCAAGACCCCTTGGCGGAGCTGGTGAAGATCGATCCCAAATCCATTGGTGTCGGTCAGTACCAGCACGATGTCTCGCAGGTTGCGCTTGCGCGCTCGCTTGACGCGACGGTCGAGGATTGCGTGAACCACGTCGGCGTCGATCTCAACACCGCCTCGCCTGCATTGTTGCAACGCGTGGCCGGTCTGAGTGCCGGGCTTGCTGCCAGCATTGTCGATCACCGAGACGCGCACGGTGCCTTCACTTCTCGTCGCCGGTTGCTCGACGTGCCGCGGCTCGGCCCGGTGGCCTTCGAGCAGTGTGCCGGCTTCTTGCGGATTCGCGGTGGCGAACAGCCACTCGACGCATCCCAGGTGCACCCTGAGGCCTACCCGGTTGTTGAAGCCATGTGTGCGTCTGCGGGTGCGACAGTTGATGCGTTGATGAGCGATGCTGCGTTGCTCGAGCGGCTCGATCCGGCAGCCTTCGTGACCGCGCAATTCGGGTTGCCGACGGTGCGCGATATCGTTGCCGAATTGCGCAAGCCCGGCCGTGACCCTCGGCCGGCTTTCGTCACGGCGGCCTTTGCCGACGGCGTCGAGTCGATCACCGACCTCACACCGAACCAGGTGCTCGAGGGCAAGGTCACCAATGTCACGCAGTTTGGCGCGTTCGTTGACGTTGGTGTGCACCAGGACGGCCTGGTCCACATCTCGGCCATGAGCGACCGGTACATTCGCGATCCGTCCGAGGTGGTCAGCGCGGGTGATATCGTGAAGGTCAAGGTGATGGACGTCGACGTGCAGCGCAAGCGCATCGCATTGAGCATGCGGTTGTCTGACGATGCGCGCGAGCGCGAGCAGGGGAAGCGCTCTGATGCGTCCGCGAGACGGCCAGATCGGGGCGCGCCGCGCCGCGAGCGTACGTCCAGAACCAAAAATCGGCCCTCCGAGACGGCCAGTGCGCCCTCAGCGCTTGCCGAACAGTTGGCTGCGGCGCTTAAGAAGGGCCGCTGAGCCCCGAGTGTTACGAGGGGCCGGGTCGCGTCAGAGGTCGCGCTCGCCCTTGGTCGGGGCAGGACTTTTTCGCACGGGCGGTTTGGCGTCGAAGTCGATGTTCTCGGCGCCGTTGTAGACGTTGAAATGGTTGCCCTTGGCGCGCGCAATCAGGGTCATGCCGACCTGTCGTGCGAGATCGAGCCCCATTTGCGTGAGGCCGGAGCGTGACAGCAACACCGGTATCCCCATGAACGCCGCTTTCATGACCATCTCGCTGGTCAGGCGGCCGGTGGTGTAGAAAATCTTGTCGTCGCCCGCCAGGTTCTCGAGCCACATGTGGCCCGAGATCGCGTCAGCCGCGTTATGGCGACCGACGTCTTCGACGTGGATCAGCATCTCTTCTCCCCGACACAGGGCGCAGCCGTGCACGGCACCAGCCGCACGGTAGACCGCGTTGTGTTGCGAGATCGCGCGAATCAGTTGGTAGATCTCGGACTGTTTCAGCCGAGGCTGCACGAGTCGCGTGTTGTCGAGCTCCTCGAGGGTAGACGCGAAAATGGTGCCCTGGCCGCACCCGCTGGTGACGATGCGCTTGAAGAGCTTTTCTCGCCAATCCTTGAGCGCGCGGTTGGCGCGTGTCGACACGGTCACGCTGTGGCTGTCCCAGTCGACGGCAACCGATTCGATGTCTTCGATCGAATCGACCAGGCGCTGGTTGCGCACGTAGCCCAGCGCCAGTTCTTCGGGCCGCGTGCCGAGTGTCATCAGCGTCACGATCTCCTGGTCTTCGAGGTGTACGGTCAACGGCAACTCGCCCGGAATCGACGCTTCGACTGATTCACCGAATTCGTTGACCACGGTGACGGCGTGCGTCGGATCCCGCCCGGCATCAGACAGGGTGGGGCGAAGAAGGGGGTGTGACATGGAAGCTGCTCGGGACGCGTGCCGCGAATGTCGCAAAGACGGCGACCGGACGCAAGCGCCTAGTCGGTCCGGGAGGGCGCCGTTGGGACGAATGTGTCGGCATAACGATCGACCATGGTGTCGAGGTCGAATGCCGACAAGGCGACTCGCCTCGCGACGGCAGCCATGTCCTGTCGCCTCTGCTGGTCCGCCGCGAGCGACTGTATGGCGTCCGCGAGTGCGCTTGCGGATTTCTCGACCACCAACCCACCGACCTCATCGCCGTCGACCGCCAGGGCGTCGCGCGATCCGCCGGCGTCGGTCAGCACCACCGGTGTGCCTGCGGCCTGGGCCTCGAGGGCCGTGAGTGGGTGTCCCTCGCGGTCGGATGACAAGACGAAGAGATCGAATGCGGCGAGCACGTCCGGAATGTCGGAGCGCGCACCAACGAGGCGCACGCAGTCGCCAAGGCCGCGTGTGTCGATGGCAGCCTGCAAGGTGTCACGGTTCTCGCCGCTGCCGACGATCACGACCCTGAATGCGTCGAGCCGCTCACGCAGCTGATCGGCCGCCTCGATCAGGCGCAGGTGGTTTTTGGCATCGACCAAACGACCGACTGTGCCGATCAGGACTGCGTTCTCGGGCGCCCATTCAGCGTGCAGTGCGTGTCTGTCACCGGTGCTGAACCGGGCCGTGTCGATGCCGTTGTTGATGACAGTGACGCGGGCCGGGTCTATGCCGATGTCATCGGTATAGAAGGCCGCAGTGTCTGATGACACCGCCACTAGACGGTGTGTCCACCGGGCCAGCACGCGGTCGATCACACGGTAATGGCCCGGCTTCCAGGTGTCGCGGCTGTGCTCTGTTGCGACGATGCGGCGGCGGGTGAAGGGGAATGCAACACGGGTCCAGAGGTTGGCGGTCCAGAGGTGGCTGTTGATGGCAACGGGGTCGATACGGGCGATCGCTTGGCGCAGGCGCCACGGCAGGCGCCAGTCGAAGCCGGGCCGTTTGCCGAGCACGCTGAAGTCCACGCGCGCGTCGAGCCGCTCGGCGAGCTCACCCGCGGTTGTCAGGCAAATCAGGTGGACGCGCCAGCCGCGCTCGACAAAGCGGTTGGCCATGGCGACGAGCATCTGTTCGGCGCCGCCGACGGTCAACGCTTCGATCACGAACACCAGAGGCCGGTTGTCGTTTGGGGTCTGATGCAAGTTCATGCAGCGCGTGGCAGCACGTTGTGCTCGTGGAACAACGACAGCAGGTCGTCAATGTTGGCTTCCTGATTGAACATGATGCCAACCTTGTCATATCCGGCGTCGCTCAGCGCCTGTGCACGCTGGGGATCGTTGATCAAAGTCTCGATCGCCTGCGCGAAGGCACCGGTGTCGCCGTCCGGTGCGAGCAGGCCACTCTCGCCGTTCTCGACGAGTTCCGGGATGGCGCTGACCGCGGTGGTCACGATCGGCACCCGTAGCGCCATCGCCTCGGCAATGACATTGGGAATGCCGTCGGGCGGGTGGCCCGGAATCATGCGCGGCGCGAGGCAGAAGGCGTTGGCTTGCACCAGCGACTCGAGCACCGACTCGAACGGCAGCGCGCCGACAAAGTTCACCTGCTGCTCAATGCCCAACTCGCGTGCGAGGGCCTGCAGCCGATCGTGATCCGGTCCGGCGCCGATGAGGTCGATCGTGAGTGGCGTGTCGGTGCGCGCGAGAACGGCGGCGCAGGCGCGAAACAGGGTGTCGTGGCCCTTGGTCGGCACGAGTCGGCCGATGCTGACGATCCGAAACGGGTCGCTGGCGGCGCGCATGTTGAAGGCAGTGGTGGCGCTCAGTGCCATCACTTTCGGGTCGAGTCCGTGGTAGTTGAGGTGGATGCTCTCCGGCCGCTCGACGCCGATCTCGGTTTTGAGGTGCTTGCAGAAATAGCCGCTGCACACGACTGAAAAGGTCGCCTGGTCTAGCTTGTAGGGCAAGAAACGGTTGGCCGAAAAAATGTCCTCTCCGTGAATCGCGGCCGACCAGTTGAATCCCATGACACGCTGCAGGAACCAGCACGCGGTGGTTGGCACATTGGCCCAATGCCCGTGCAGGTGCGTGATGCCCTGGCGTCGCGCGTGGCTGCCGAATTGCAGGATCAGCGGCAGTGCGCCGAGGCCCTTGATCACATCGAGTGGTCGGTCTCGGCCCACCCACGCAAAGGTCGCCATCGCGCCGAGCAATTTGATCGGGTGCCTGATCAGCGTGCCGACGAACGCCATGAACGCCGCAAACGACACGAGGTCGGCGTAGACCGTGCGCTCGCTCGACAGGCGCTTGGCGTCTTCCAGGGTGATCGGGTCGCGGGGGTGTTGCAGCGAATAGACCGTGAACGGGACCCCGCGGCGTTCCAGTGCAACCAATTCTCGGAGAATGAAGGTCTCGTGCATCTCGGGGAACATCGAGATGAAGATGCCGAGATGGCGTGAACTTTCAGGTGTGTGCGTCATGGTTGTCTGTGCGCTTTGCGGCTGCTGTAGTGCGTCGGCGAATGAACCTGAATCCTACGCATCCGCCGTGCCGTCTGGCTT
>CALDHJ010000420.1 GCA_937941555.1 uncultured Granulosicoccaceae bacterium
CACCCGATTTGCTCCGCGACGACGCCCGCCTGTCGCCCGGCCCCACTGATAGCCGTGGCGTTCGCCTGCCTCTGGCTGGCCGGATGCACCATCCCGCAAATTGGCGCCCCGACCGAGCGGCCCGCGCCGGTCCCGACCACCGAGCCACCCGACGGCGAGTCGCTCACGGCTGTCGCCGAGCAGTTGGTCGCAGAAGGCCAATACACGGCGGCCGCGAACGCCTATGAAGAACTCGCAGAGCGCGCGATCGATCCCGGCACGCAAGAGCACTACCGTCTGACAGCAATCGAAGTATTGTTCGACAACGCCGACTTCGAGTCGGGCCAGGGCCGCATGGAGAGCCTGCCCGACACGTTGAGCAGCGAAGACCTTGCACAACGCAGGCAGCTGCTGGACGCAAGGCTGAAAATCGTCGCAGGCGACCCACAGGGCGCACTCGACAGCCTGCCAGATGAGAGCTTTGTGGTGACACCGCGCGCGCTCACGCGCTACCACGCGGTACGAGCCGACGCGGCCACCGCCGCAGAACAGCCCGGCAAAGCACTCGCGTCTCTGATCAACCTAGACCTGCTCGAGGGAGGCGCCAACCGCGATGAGCGCAACCTGCAGATCTGGGATCTGCTCTCCGCACAAGAGACCGGTACGCTCGAGGCCCTGTTTACCGCATACGAGGATGTCCTGCCGCGGGGATGGCTGCAACTCGCAATCGACATCGATCAGGTCCGAAATCGCCGTGCCGACATCCGCTCCACCACCGACGCCTGGAAGGCCCAATACCCCGGCCACCCGGCAGATGCCTTGCTCGTGGCCCACGGCGACGACACCTCGCCCTTTTTTGCGGCCGACAGCAGCCGCAGCCTGAGCATCGGAGCCGTCAACCGCGTAGCCTTGTTGCTGCCGTTCACTGACCGATTGCAGAGTTTCAGCGGCGCAATCCGCGACGGCGCCATCACCACGTTGGTCAATAGCGACACCGCCATCACACTGCAAGTCTATGACGTCGGTGACGCCGCGAGCGGCGCACTCGGTGCCTATCAACACGCAGTTGCCGACGGCGCAGACCTCGTGATCGGCCCGCTCCGGCGCAACGCAGCGCTGGCATTGGCAACCTCCGCCACGCTGCGCGTTCCGGTGCTGTCACTCAACTACCTCAATGACGGCAATCGCGTCGACAACCTGATTCAATTCGGCCTTTCACCTGAAGACGAGGCCCGCAACGCCGCCGACTTCATGGCCGGCAACGGCCTCTACGCCGCCGCGGTACTTCACCCGGACACCGATGCTGGCCTGCGATCCGCGCAAGCTTTCAGTGATCGTCTCACCGTGTGGGGTGGCCAGGTGCTGGCGACCGAGGAGCTGCCATCGAACACAACCGATTTTCGACAACAACTCAATCGCCTGCTGCTTATCAACAGCAGCCACGCCCGCCGCAAGAAACTCGAATCGGTACTCGGCACCAACATGACATTCGAAGCACAACACCGTGTCGATATCGAAGCCTTCTTCATGCCGGTGTCCGCGTCGCTGGGGCGCCTCGTCAAACCACAGCTCGACTTCCACGGCGTCGCCAAGGTGCCTGTCGTGTCGACATCCCTGATCTACGGTGGGCGCGATCAGGCAGAGGCTGACCGCGATATCGAAGGGGTGTATTTCAATGACATTCCCTGGCTTATCAACAGCGCATCGGGAGAGCAAAACAGTCGTCAGAGTGCCCGCACGCTGGGCGTGGACGCTGGCCCACTCGCCCGCTTCTTCGCGCTCGGCAGCGATGCCATGTCACTTGCGCTCAACCTGCCACAGATGATCAACGGCGAAGTACCGGCGCTCGACGGCCACACCGGGCGGTTGTCGTTGTACGACGGGCGCGTCAGTCGCCGTTTGCCGTTTGCGCAATTTGTCAAAGGCGTGCCCCAGCAAACTGCCTTCACCTACCCCGCCGAGCCGACACCGATGGCGCCGGAGCCGGCAGAGACTGATCCGCTGCTGACCGAGACCGATTCAGCCGACGGTGTTCCGACACCGGCGCCCAACGCGCCGAGCAACTGATTGAACACACGCCGGCGTGGACAGGCGGCAGAGCGCTTTGCACAACAGTGGCTCGAGCGCCAGGGACTCACCTGTGTCGAGACCAACTACCACTGCCGCTTTGGCGAGATCGATCTGGTCATGCGCGATGGTGCCGTGGTGGTGTTTGTCGAGGTCCGACTGCGAAACCACCGCGACTATGGCGGCGCCTCCGCGAGTGTGGACCACCGCAAGCAACGCAAATTGCGCCTCACAGCCGAGCACTACATCGCGACCCGCGGGCTCTCGGCGAGACAGGCTTGTCGTATTGACGTGATCGCGCTTCAAGGCGCAGCAGACGATTGGGACGTCGAATGGCTGGCAAACGCCATCACGGGCTGAATGCCCTGACCCGGTTCAAGCCGCAGCGACGCAGATCCGGCCGACTGTGTGAGTGGCCTATTTGACGATGCGGAGCGCCGGCCGTTTGGGCCCGTCGTCCGGACCGTCTCCATCGGGTGGCGGCTCGTCGTCGGGGTCGATGACATCACCGCCCGACCCGCCTTCACCGTCATCGCTGAACATCATGCCCTGGCCATTTTCCTTGGCATAGATGGCAGACACCGCCGAGACGGGTGCCGTCACCCACATGGCCTGCCCGCTGAAGCGCGCGCTGAAGGTGATCTCCACGCCGCCGAGATCGAGGTCCCGCGACGCCCCCGGCCCGATGTTCAGAACAATGCGCCCGTCGTCGACATAGTCAGTCGGCACCTGCACGCCCTCGCGGGTTGCATCAACCAGCAGGTAGGGCGTGAGGTTGTTGTCGACGATCCAGTCGTACATCGCCCGTATCAGATACGGACGACTCGACGTCATGGGCGCACCGCCTTCAGCCATCTCAACGCATCTCGCGCTCGAGCTCGGTCAGGCTGGCCGAGAAACCGTCCCGTTTGAAAATGCGCTCGGCGTATTCGTTGATGGGCTTCGCCTTGGCCGGCAGATCCACGCCGTACTTCGGCAACCGCCACAGCAATGGTGCGATGGTGACGTCGATCATCGAAAACTCTTCGGAAAAGAGAAACGGCTTGGCACCGAAGATCTCTGCCGAGTTGGTCAGGTGTTCGCGCAACTGTTTGCGGGCCTCGGTGCGTTTCTTCT
>CALDHJ010000421.1 GCA_937941555.1 uncultured Granulosicoccaceae bacterium
CCAACAACACGGCGAGCCAGATCGCGACGGCGATCAGCACGCTCAGTAACACCGCCGCCGAGGCCTGGTCTTTGGCCCGCCCGGACAAGCTGTGGTGTTCGTCACTGATGCGGTCGACAACCGATTCGATCGCCGAATTGAGCACTTCCACCACCATCACCAGCAGCACGGCAGCGATCAGCGCGACGCGCTCGAATGCGGTATCACCGAGCCAGAGGGCGAGTGGAATTGCGACCGCCAGCAGCAGGCATTCCTGACGGAAGGCCTCTTCGTTCTGGTAGGTGGCGCGAAGTCCTTGTAGCGAGAAACGCGCAGCGTTGAGCAGGCGTGCGAGCCCGGTTGCGGGTTGGTTTGCCATGGCGAAGCGGTGGCGGTAGGTGGCCACACAGTATACGGCGGGTGGTGGATCAGACTGCGGGTTGCAGCACCGGGCGCATCAGGCGGCGGAACAGGAACGCGAGCAGTGGAGCCGCGATCAGGGCCGCGATTGCCCCGACGGTCGCGTTGACGGCGACGTACATCGGGTTGATGGTCCAGGGCGGTTGCAGCCACAAGTAGAGCCGCATGCCCGCGACATTGCTCGCCAGGGCGATGATGATCGACCAGACCGTCATGGAGATCGGGCAGCTGAAGCACCGTGCTGCGGTGAATCCGGCAATGGCGTTGACGAGCAGGTGAATGGCCACGGTGGCTCCGGGTGCGTTGAGGATTGCTCGATCAGCTTAGGGACTCGCCCGCTGACGAATTGTGCGTCGGGTCACGCTTCGTGGCGGTGGCAGAGGGGTTCGGGCGCTGCGGGGACAGATCGGCAGGCCAGTGGCTGGCCGTTGATGGTGCCAGCTGGCTTCATTACAGATTGCTCACCCGTCGAGCGCGCTCTTGGCGCGGAGGCTGCACTGGGTGTCAGCGCGGACACTCTGACAAGGACAGCTAATGTTGATTTTGAGTCGCCGTCTGGGAGAAAAAATCGTTATAGGCCCAGACATCACGCTAGAGGTGGTTTCGATAAAGGGCGGGCAAGTGAAGCTCGGCATTACCGGACCGCGAGAGATTCCGGTTTATCGACAGGAAGTTTATGAACGCAAACAACGCGAGGCGGCTGAGATGGCCGCAAATGCCGCGGTTGCCAACGACGAGGCACCGGTGACAGAAAAGGCAGCCTGAATCGGCTGCTAGCGGGTCGGCTTGCCCGGACACGCCATTGGAGCGTCTCGGGCAAGCAGCCTTGCCAACACTCACATCAGACCCGGGGCGGGGCCGTCGAATCCCGCTCGATCCATTCGAACGGCACTTCTTGCCGGCTGGGCAACCGGAACGGGTTGCCACCACTCATGGCGACGATCGCGTCAGCCGCCGAGCGCCCGATGGTGCGGGCCGGCAGGCGCACAGTGCTGAGCCGCGGCTCGATCGCCGCAGACCCCCGAAAATCCCCGATACCCACCACGGACACCCGTCCGGGCACTGGCACGCCCAGCGCCTGGCAGGCGTAGAGCACGCCCTGCGCGATGACGTCGTTGCCGGCGACGATCGCGCTTGGTGCATCACGGCTGAGCAGTGCCATGGCGCGCGCCTTGGCCTGATCGATATCGTAGGGGCAGTCGATCAGGCGGGATGCCGGTGAATTGATGCCGGCACGCTCGGCTGCGCGCAATGCGCCATGGCGTCGGTCGCCCGCGCGGTCGTTGCTGCCGTCTGACGGAAACAAAAAAGCGATGTCGCGGTGGCCGAGTGCCAACAGGTGATCAGCGGCTTTCTCTCCGGCGGCGAAGTTGTTGGCGCCAATGCAGGGCAGGGGAGCGTTGTCGCGGTAGTTCCAGATCGACAATACCGGCACCGACTGCGTGTCGAGCATGCGCAGCGTGACCGCGTTGTGCTCGAATCCCACGAGCGCGACGGCGTCGATTCGCCGCTCCAGCAGCGAGCGCACGATAGCCACCTCCTGTTCGAGGTCGTAGTCGTGGGTTGCAATAAGCAGGGTGCAGTCGTGGGTGCGCAACTGTTTGGCGAAAGCATCGACCAGTTCGGAGAAGATCGCGTTGTCGATGGTCGGCACTACCAAACCGACGCTGCCGCTCATCTGGTTGTGCAGCGTGCCAGCGGCGCGGTTGCGGATATAGCCCAGCGCTTCGGCGGCTTGTGCCACCCGGGAGCGGGTGTCGGGCTTGACGGAGTCGGGCGTGTTGAAGCACCGCGAGACGGTCGCCGGGGATACCCCTGCGCGCCGGGCAACCTCGACAATGCCGGGTGCACCCTTGCGGCTTCTTGATCGGCGCACGGCAGATGTCTCCACATTTTCCGGCAATGCTAGCGCGAAAATGAAAACGTTTACATTTTTATTTTCATCCCTACACTCTGGCGCCAGTGACAGAAATGGAACCGGGGTCCCGTCAGGCGAATGGAGTTTCTCAATCACTTTGGTGGCGTCTTCGAGCCACTCTCTCTGGTCTTGTTGATCGGTGGCACCGTGGGGGGACTGATCCTCGGCGCGACGCCGGGCCTTTCGCCGACCATGGCGGTGGCACTGCTGATCCCGTTCACGTTCCACCTCGCCCCGACGCAGGGCCTGATTCTGCTCGGTGCGGCCTACACCTCGACGGTCGCGGGTGGTGCGGTCAGCGCCATTCTGCTCAAGATCCCAGGTGCGCCGGCCAATATTGCAACCGCGCTCGACGGCCACGCGATGGCTGAACGGGGCGACGGCGCGCGCGCGCTGCAGTTGTCTTTCCTCGCGTCCGGTGTCGGCGGTGTGATTGGCGTACTGCTGTTGATTTTTCTGACGCCGGTGCTGGCGCAGTGGGCACTGGCCTTTGGCCCCTCGCACCTCTTCTGGCTCGCGATTCTCGGCGTCACGGTGATCGGGTCGCTCGACTCCAATTCCTTTGTGAAAGGCCTGCTCTCGGGCTGCATCGGACTTTGGCTGTCGATGATCGGCTACGACGATATCCAGGGCGCGCAGCGCTTCATTTTTCACGACGCGCTCGCAGGCGGCGTCAACATCATCGCCGCGCTGATCGGCCTCTTCGCGATTCCGCAAGTGATCGAGATGTTTGCCAAAGGCCGCCGCGACACGACGGTGCAGGCGGTGACGGTCTCGCGTTACTCGCTGGCGTCGTCGGTTCGCGAGCTGTTTTCGCGCTATCGCGCGCTCTCGATCGGCACGGTGGTGGGCTCCATTGTCGGTCTGATCCCGGGCGTCGGCGGGCAGATTGCCGGACTCGTCGCCTACGACCAGAGCAAGAAGTTCTCGTCTGAAAAAGACCAGTTCGGCCGTGGCCACCCCGAGGGTGTGATCGCGGCGGAGTCTGCCAACAACGCAATGGTGGGGCCGTCGCTCGTGCCGCTGCTGACGTTGTCGATCCCGGGCAGCCCGACCGCCGCCGTGCTGCTCGGTGGTCTCCTGATTCACGGCATCTTTCCCGGCTCCGACCTCTTCGACAACCACCCGGAAGTCGCCTGGACCTTCATCAATTCCATGCTGATCGGTCAGCTTTTGATGGTGGCGTTCGGCATCTACACGGCGGTCTGGGCCGCACGCATTGCGCGCGCACCGGTGCCGATTCTCGCCGCTGCCGTGCTTGTCTTGTCGGTGTTCGGCGCCTACTCGGTGCAGCAGTCGATGGGCGATGTCCTGGTGATGTTTTCGCTCGGCCTGATGATGTACGGCCTGGTGCGTTTCGGCTTTTCGGCCGCACCGCTGGTGCTCGGGTTGATTCTCGGCCCGATTGCCGAGGCGAACTTCATTCAGGGCTCGATGATCGCGAACGCGACAGACGGCCAGATGGCCTACTTTTTCGGCGGCCCGCTGAACCTGGTGTTGATTGCGTTGGTGATCGCGTCGGTGTTGTACAGCTTTGTCAGCAGCCGCGTTGAAGCGCGCAAGCCAAGCTCCGGCACCTCCAAGGCCTCACGCCTGCAACACGGTGTGTCCAGTGTTGGCGTATTGCTGGTAGCGGCGGCTGTGTGCTGGTTGAGCTTCACCGGTGAGCCTGTAGATGCCTTTCTGTTCCCTCGGCTGATATCCGTCTTCTTCCTCGGATTCGCTGTCTGGAACGCGTACCGAGCGCTCGGTGGGCTTGCGCGGGTCGGTGACGGCATCTCCGGCGGTATGGCACTCGCCATCCTGCCCGGGTTGGTCGTGGCCTGCGCCTTTGTCTATGTGGCGGCGAAGGCGCTCGGTTTTTACGCTGCGGGCAGCGTCGCCTTTTTTGCGGTATACACGCTGTACGACCCGGCGCCGCTGACGTCGGCCCGAGCCTGGTTGCAACGGTTGTTGGTCACGGGCTGTTTCATGGGTGTGATGTACGGACTGTTCATGTTGCTGCTGAAGGTTCAGACACCCCGGGGTCTGTTTTTCTAGCCGGGATTCGGTGGGTCGAATTCACGGTGCTTATAACCACACGAGGAGATCGAGGATGAAAACACTCTTGAAGGCAATCACGCTGACGGCGGCCGCGGTATTCGCGGGCAGCCTGCACGCAGCCGACTTTCCCGAGCGTCCGATTGGCGTTGCTGTGTCTTACGGCGCTGGCGGCGCGACGGACTTCCAGGCACGCATCGTGACCATGGTCGCGGGCAACGAGGATATTCTGGGCCAACCCATCTACATCCTGAACAAGCCCGGCGCGGGTGGCCGTGTGGGGTGGAACTGGTTTGCAACTGAAGCCGAGGCTGACGGATACACCTTGTCTGCGTACAACGTACCGCACTTCATCGCACAGTCAATCGAGGGCGGTGTGAAGTATTCGGTTGACAGTTTCGAGCCGATTGCCAACTGGGGCGCAGACCCGGCAGTGGTCGTGGTTGGCGCAGACAGCCCCTACAACTCGATCGGTGAGCTGGTGGACTTCGCGACGGCCAATCCGGGCAAGGCGACCCTCTCAGGTGCGGGCCTCTTTGTGGGTCACCACATCGCAGCCCTGCAGCTCGAGAAATCAACCGGTGCCAAATTCGCCTACATCCCGACCAAAGGTGGCGGTGCAGCGGCGATGAAAGCGGTTATCGCGGGTGATGTGATCGGCGGTATCAACAATCTGTCTGATGCGTTTCGTGCGCGTGAAGCCGGCAACGTCAAGATCCTTGCGGTTGCCGATCTCGAGCGCAACGATTTCCTACCGGACGTACCGACGCTCATGGAATCCGGCTACGACGTCGACAATTCGTCAGTCAACTTCCGTGGCCTGATGGTGCCCAAGGGCACGCCGCAGGATGTGATCGACAAGTTGGCGGCTCAGGTGCCGATGATGTTCGAGCACAGCCGTGTGCAAGGTCGCATGAAAGCGGGCGGATCACCGATGCACGTGATGAGCCGTGAAGAAGTGCAGGCCATGTGGGCCGAGCGCCAGGCCGCATTGGAAGTGCTGCTCGAAGGCCTTTGATGCGTTGAAAAATGCAGTGCTGAGGGCGGCCCGCAGTTGGGTCGCCCGCCTCGGAGCCGGGCGATCGGCTTCGGGCAGCTCTGCCCCTATTCCCTTTTTCTTTCCTACTCCAGAGAGCACTTTCGGTGAGCGAACAGCAAGACATCGATTCGGTTGACGCTATTGTGGCGAGCGCCCGCGCGGCCCAGACGCGCTATGCCGCCTCAGCCGATCAGGCCCGGCTGCGCCTGACCGCAAAGGCTGCTGCCTGGGCGCTGATGCAGCCCGAGCGCAACCGCGAGCTGTCGGAGATGGCAGTTGAAACGACCGGCCTTGGCAACGTCGCTGACAAGGTGCGAAAGAATCACCGCAAGACCCTGGGCCTCGTTCGCGATATCAATGACGCGATTACCACGGGTGTGCTGAATGACGATGCCACGCTTGGCATAACCGAGATCGCACGCCCGGTGGGTGTGGTCGGGGCGGTGGTGCCTTCGACCAACCCGGTCGCGACCCCGACCAACAATGTGGTCAATGCGCTCGCGTGCGGCAATGCCATCGTGTTGTCGCCCTCGCCGCGCGGTGTCGCGGTGTGCGAAAAATTGATCGGCTACATCCACGCCGAGTTCGCGCGGATCGGTGCGGACCCCGATCTGGTGCAGATGGTGCCGGCGCCGTCATCCAAGGTGAAGACGCAGCGCATGATGGAGCAGGTTGACCTGTTGATCGTGACCGGCAGCCAGGACAACGTGCGCCGAGCCTATTCCTCCGGCACCCCTGCGATTGGTGTGGGTGCGGGCAACGTGTCGGTCATCATCGATGAGACCGCCGACCTCGATGCCGCGGCTGAAAAGATCGCGGCCTCGAAGACCTTTGACAACGCAACCAGTTGCTCGTCTGAAAATGCGCTCATCGTGCTTGATGCGGTGTTCGACAAGACGGTTGCGGCGCTGCACCGCGCCGGTGGGCGACTGCTGTCCGGCGACGCGGCGTCGACTCTGCGCTCGGCCTTGTTTCAGGACGGCGGTCTCAACCGCCACTTGATTGCGCGTGACATCGATGTCCTCATCGACGGCGCAGGCATCGCGGTAGATGACGCCGACACCGCACGCTTTCTGCTGATCGAAGGTGAGGGCGTGGGACCGAATCACCCCGAGTCGGGTGAAAAGCTGTCGCTCGTGACAACCGTCTACCGGGTTGCGGATTTCGCCGAGGCCAAACAACTGGCAACCCGGCTGTTCGAGCACATCGGCGCGGGGCACTCCATTGGCGTACATTCCGCCGATGACCAGCGCGCACTCGAACTCGCACGCGATCTGCCGAGCTGCCGGGTCATCGTCAACCAGGCGCACTGTTTTGCGACGGGCGGCTCCTTTGACAATGGCATGCCGTTCTCGCTCTCGATGGGCTGCGGCACCTGGGGTGGAAATTCGATAGACGACAACCTCCACTACAAACACTTTCTCAACACCAGCAAGGTGGTGCGTGTGATCCCGGCACGCGAACCCGCTGTGGAAGACCTCTTTGCCGACTATTGGGAAACTGCCGGGCAATGAATGCGGTTGCGCCGGTGTGGTCTGCCCCTTGGCAGGGCGAACTCGACGGACTGTCGGTTCGTGACCTGATCGAGTTGCGCGCCCGGCGTACGCCCGATGCGGTCTGGCTGATTGATCCGGCATCCGGCGAGACGCTGTGTTACGCCGACCTGCTCGAGCGCTGCCGCCACATTGCCGGCAGCGTCGTGGCCGCCGGTGTTGCGCCGGGTGCGAGCGTCGCGTTTGCCGCGAGCAACAGTGCCGCCAGCGCACTCGCGCTGCTCGGCATTCTCTTTTCAGGGCGGCGTGTCACCGCGGTCAACCTGGTTGCCGGTCAGGACACGATCGCCTATGTGTTGTCGCACTCGCAATCCACGCTTGTCTTGTGTGATGAATCCGGGCGGGAGGCGATTCCCGATGCGGCGCTTTACGGCATTCAGTGTATTGCGATTGCGGATGCGCTGAGCGCACCGCAAGCGAGCAGCCTGCC
>CALDHJ010000422.1 GCA_937941555.1 uncultured Granulosicoccaceae bacterium
GTTTCGATACCCCCACATTGATACGGACTTTCATCACCATGCGCATCAACGACACGATTCCCGACCTCGAAGTCACAACCGACCAGGGCAGCTTCACGCTGCACAACTGGATTGGCGACAGCTGGGCCATCATATTTTCGCACCCCAAGGACTTCACACCCGTGTGCACGACAGAGTTCGGTGCCGTGGCGCAGCTCGCCGACGAGTGGCAGAAACGCGGCACCAAGGTGCTAGGCGTGTCAGTCGACGGGGTGGATGAGCATCAACGCTGGAAAGGCGATATCGAAAGCTATGCACAAGCCAAGGCCGGATTCCCGATCGTCGCTGACGGTGATCTGGTGATGTCCAAGGCGTTCGACATGTTGCCCGCCGATGCCTATCTGCCCGATGGGCGCACGCCCGCAGACAGCGCTACGGTTCGCACGGTCTTCATCATCGGGCCGGACAAGCAGGTGAAGCTCTCGATGACGTACCCGATGACAGTCGGTCGCAATTTTGGCGAAATCCTGCGTGCACTGGACGCGCTGCAAACGGCGTCTGCACATGGCGTGGCGACGCCTGCCAACTGGACAGTTGGCGAGGATGTGATCATTCCGCCCGCTGTCAGCAATGAAGACGCGGCGGCAAAATTCGGCGAGTTCGAGACAGTGTTTCCGTATCTGCGTCGGACCTCCCTGCCGGACTGACAACGCGAGTGCGCTTGGGTTTCTGAGCGAGCGACAGCCTCAAGTACACGGCTGGGGCTGTCACGGTACTGCGAGGCATCCAAATCGAGTGGGCGCTACAATGGCGCAAGCCCGGGTAAGTGATGGCGGGCTCGATTCAGCTCACACTCGACTGCGGGGATACCCATGCGCGACTTCCACCAACCGGGGCGTTCCCCGACCTACAGCCGCCATGGCATGGCGGCAACCTCGCAGCCACTGGCGACCCAGACGGCTCTTGAGATGTTGCGTTGCGGTGGCAACGCCATGGACGCCGCTCTCGCAGCGGTGGCGGTTCAGTGTGTGGTCGAGCCGGGTTCGACCGGCATTGGTGGCGATTGCTTCTGTCTCTATGCGCCGGAGGGTTCATCCGATCTGACCGCCTTCAATGGCTCCGGCACGTCGCCTGCTGGCGCGAGTGTTGCGGCGCTGGCTGAGCGTGGCATCACCGAGATGGACAAGAATTCGGCGCACGCCGTGACCGTGCCGGGCGCGGTGGACGCCTGGCACCAACTGCATGCGGCGCACGGTTCGCGACCAATGGCCGAGATTCTCGCACCGGCAATTGATTGTGCTCGTAACGGCTTTGCGCTCGGCGCACGGACCGCGTTCGACTTTGCCGGATGCGCAGACCTCTTGGCCGCCGAGCCCTCGACCGCATCTGTTTTTCTCAAGAGCGGCAGAACACCGGTAGCCGGTGAGGTGCTTCGACAGCCGCAACTGGCCGAGACGCTGGAGCGTATCGCCACCGGTGGACGTGACGCCTTTTACAGCGGACCGGTCGCCGAAGACATTGTGTCCTATCTGCAAGACAAGGGCGGCCTGCACACACTCGATGATTTTGCCCGCTACCAGGGTCAGTTCGTCACGCCGATTTCAGCAGAATTCCGCGGGCGGCGAGTGCACCAGTGTCCGCCGAACGGTCAGGGCCTGATCGCCTTGTTACTGCTCAATATCATGAGCGAAGTCGATACCTTCGACGGGCCCTTGTCGGTTGAGCGCATGCACCGGGAGATCGAGGCTTGCCGCCTCGCGTATACCGCACGCAACACTTTTCTCGCCGACCCGGATCACGGCGATATCCCGGTGGACGAGATCCTCTCCGCCGAATACGCGAGAAAATTGCGCGATCAGATCGACGCGGCGCGTGCGCAGGAGTCCAACCGTGATGTCGGCATCGGCTCACACCCCAACACTGTGTACCTGACTGTTGTCGACAAGGATCGCAACGTTTGCAGCCTGATCAATACGCTGTTTTACGGTTTCGGCAGCGGTTTGACAGCGCCCGGGACGGGGGTGGTTTTGCAAAATCGCGGTTTCGGTTTTTCGCTCGACCCCGATCACCCCAACGCGCTTGAGCCTAACAAGCGACCGCTACACACGATCATTCCCGGGATGGTGACCGAGGGAGATCGCGTTGTCATGTCCTACGGCGTGATGGGTGGGCACTACCAGGCTTTTGGCCACATGCAGTTTCTCACCCGCATGTTTGACTACGGCTGCGATCCGCAAGCGGCGATGGACCTGCCACGTTTCATGGTCGACCCGGATTCAGGGGAGGTCGAAATGGAGTCGACGGTAGCCAGCGATACCCGCGACGCACTGACTGCGCGCGGCCACCGGCTGATCACACCCCCCGTTCCGGTCGGTGGTTCGCAAGCGATTGCGATCGACTGGGATGAAGGGGTGTTGTGCGGCGGATCGGACCCGCGCAAAGACGGGTGTGCGGCGGGCTATTGATCCCTTCGTATCGCGATTTTCTGTGCAAACGCCGACGAAAATGGATCGCTTGGGTACGTGATGCGCTCTGAGGCAGTCAGTTGCGTTCTTGGGCGTAGACCAGGTCCAGGCCGCTCAGCGCCGCGTCAATGTCGAGCGGGGACTGGGTGTTTTCAGTCAGAGCACTGGGCTGAATGCCGATTTCGGTGAGTACGTTGAGTAACGCCGGCGACAAACCGTATTCCGACAGGCCGTTAATGCGGGTTTGTCGCTGCGCCATGGCTGTTGAGTGCGCTACGGTGAATTCGGATTCACCACCGAAGGCGATTTGAATGAAGACTCTGTCTTGAATCGCACGTGCTCGCCGTTCCCATCGCCACAGTCGTTGCCGCGCAGCCTCGTTGTGACTCAATTTGTGCAGAATCTTGCTTGGTAGCCACGGTGAGACACCGTTGTGTGTCAGGCGTTGGTCGAACACAACCAGATCACAGGACCCGCAACGCAGATTGGCGTGCTTGATGTGGTGACTTACGCGTGACAGCGCGTTGAATCGTGAGTTGAGGTGGCTTCCCGGAATGTACTTCAGCGCGGTTTTGTCTTTGCTGTGGTCTTGCAAATAGAGCGCAAATTTGTACACACGGTAGCCTGAATCGCTATTCGTGCTCCAGAAGTCCAACGAGCCACTGTGGTCATCGTGGCCAACGCTGTCCTTGTGCCACCCGGTGTAGGTGTTGTGCAGGAGGTCGGCGTGGTGGGCGTACCTGACGTCGTCACCGATGATTGCTCGGGCGGTATCGGCCATCGCCGTTTCGCTGAGCAACCAGAGCAGCGATGGGGCATGGTTCAGCATGTCGTGCTGAACAGTGCCGCCGTTGTACTGCTTTCCGTGTGTCTCGAGGTGATCAAGTGCGTCTCGGCGCGCCCGCGCTACCTGGTCGGCTGTCAGGAAGTTCGGAATGACACATATCCCGT
>CALDHJ010000423.1 GCA_937941555.1 uncultured Granulosicoccaceae bacterium
CGAAGGACGGTGCGGGCCTTTTCAAGTGTGGTGGTAGACATATGAATTGCCTTTCGTATCTCAGGAGTAGCGCACAAGCGTGCGGCTCTCGATGCTCTTGCGGGGCACCACGGCCTGCGCGTCACCCGGCAGATCGAGCGCGCTGTGGGCGAGATGCGGTCGGCCACTGTTGTCGTAGATGTTGAAAATGGCAATGTCGCTCGGCGACATTCCGGACTTGTAAAACCAGTGATGGGCAGGGTTTGCAGCGACGCCCAGGATCTGGCCGACCCGGTCCGGGTAGATCAGGTCGATGTCCATCCAATCGTCCGGGTCAACGGAGTCGGGTTGAATGAACCCGAGCGGTGACGACTGGATAGTCCGCTCAACCGGGCGCCAGATGTTCACGAAGCCAAAACCGGCTGCGCGGAAGTCCGCGGCCCGCGCGTCGCCGACGATGTCGATCAGCCGTTGCTCGGCGCCCGCGGTGTTGTAGTCGTTGTGCACATTGCGCGCGGGACGGCGCGTCGCCTCCGGGTCGTCAACCCGCACGGTGTGGTCGAAGACGATGACTTCCGCCGCGCCGATCTCTGACGCCAGCAACGTGGTCAACTCCCGGTCGCACACATCACGCCACTCGGTGCCACTTTCGAACGTTGACACAGCGCTCTCGTGGTCGACAAACACAATGCCGTCAGCGGCGAAGGTGGGCTGACGGGTCGCCTCCCGCACGTCTGCGACCTCGACGGCGCTGGGCACGAGTTCGGGGGACACGAGATGGCCGATAACACCACCTACATCGAATTCGAACGCCTGTGGGCCGTCTTTTTTCACGTGGTAATTGACCGTTGCCTGAATCACCATCTGATCTCTCCGTGGTTGCCCTGTAGCGGCGTCCACCGCCACCGAGGACTGCACCTTAGTCAGATCGAATTTCGATATAAACAGGCCTTAAAGAGAATATGAATATGGATAATCAATATAATTTGGAGTAAGTGCGCCCTGAACCTACCCACCCGTGCCCCGTTCAGCCAGGCACCTTGGACTTGATCGTGGATGACCCACGGTCCGCGCTACAGGCCACTGCCGAGCGCAGCGGTGCCCCGTGCGCCCAACCCAACACAACCTCCACCGGCCACACCCGAGCACCTGAGCAAGAGCCGCACAAACCGGGATTTCGTCACTGGCACACAGCCGTCGCAAGCCGTAGTTGGCCGGCCAACTCAACTACACGCAGACGCCGTTATCAATTCTGAAACACTCGCCGTCACAAATGTGCAGCCCGACGCTTTATTACATGCCTGTCACCCGACGCACAAACCCGATGCCTCAAGGCACCACAACCGCTCCGCGTAACCCGCCACACCCTAAAAAGCGGGAACGTGAGCCGCTCCGCGTGGTAATTTAGGCGGATCATTTCGGGAGCATTTCATGGGCGACAACAGCCAGGTGCCAGCCCAACAGCGGGTGCACTACATCGTCGAAGGCGGATACCGTCTGTCGGGTGACATCGAACCCAACGGCAACAAGAACGCGGCGCTGCCGATCATCGCCGCCGCACTCTTGTGCGAGGAGACGGTCCGGCTCGAGAACGTGCCGCACATCCGCGACATCGAAGTGTTGGTGGACCTGATCCAGTCGGTCGGCGCGCAGACTGCCTGGCTCGACGACAACACCCTCGAGATCACGGCGCGCGACCTGCGCCCGACCGAGCTCGACCCCGATCTCTGCGAGCGAGTGCGCGCCTCGATTCTGCTGGTCGGGCCGCTGCTCGCGCGCTGCGGCGAGATTGCGCTGCCGCCGCCGGGCGGCGACGTGATCGGCCGGCGCCGGCTCGACACCCACTTCCTCGCCCTTGGCGAGCTTGGCGCCGAGATCGACATCGGCGCGCAATACCGCTTCCGAGCCGACGAACTCCGTGGCAAAGATGTCTTCCTCGACGAGCCCTCGGTCACCGGCACCGAGAACGCGCTCTGCGCGGCGGTCGCCGCGACCGGCACAACCATCCTGCGCAACTGCGCTTCCGAGCCGCACGTGCAGGACCTCGCACACTTCCTGGTCGCAATGGGCGCCGAGATCGAAGGCATCGGCACCAACACGGTCACGGTCCACGGCGGACGCCCGCTGCACGGTGCGACCCACCGCATCGGGCCCGACCACATCGAAGTCGGCTCGCTGATCGGCCTCGCCGCTGTCACCCGCTCACACATCACCATCAAGAACGCCGGGGTCGAACACCTGCGCGCCACCTTGATGAATTTCGAGCGCCTCGGTGTCCGCTGCGAGATCGACGGCGCCGACCTGATCGTGCCCGCCAACCAGACCCTCAAGATCGAACCCGACATCGGCGGCCACATCCCGAAGATCGAGGATCAACCCTGGCCCGCTTTCCCCGCCGACACCATGTCGATTGCGCTGGTGACCGCGACCCAGTGTGACGGCGTCGTGCTGATGTTCGAGAAGATGTTCGAGAGCCGTATGTTCTTCGTCGACAAACTGATCGCGATGGGCGCGCGCATCGTGCTCTGCGACCCGCACCGCGCCATCGTCGCCGGCCCCTCGAAGCTGCGCGGCGCGCGCGTGCAGAGCCCGGACATCCGAGCCGGCATGGCGATGCTGATCGCGGCCATGTGCGCCGAGGGCACCAGCACCATCGAGAACGCGCAGCAGATCGAGCGCGGCTACGAGCGTATCGACGAGCGCCTCAACGCGCTCGGTGCACGCATCACCCGCATCCCGCCGCGCCCGGATGCCACGCCCGAGCCATCAAAAACTGACACCCAGGCCGAGCAACCCGCCTGACACGCACCATCGGAGGGGCAGGATGACAGTCCGCATCGAACGACACGGACCAGTCTGGACCGTCATCCATTCGCGCCCCGAGGCGCGCAACGCGATGGACCCCGAGAGCGCATCGCAACTGGTCGAGGCCTTTCAGGCCTTCGATGCGGCGGACGACGCACGGGTCGCGGTGTTCTGGGGTGAAGGCGGCGCATTCTGCGCCGGCTGGGACCTCAAACACGCCTCTCGTCTCGCGGGCGTCGATGCGCTCGAGCCCTATGACTTTCCCGATCAGGGCGAACCGCCGCAGGCGCCAATGGGCCCGAGCCGCCTCGAGCTCTCGAAGCCGGTTATCGCGGCGGTTGCCGGCCCCGCGGTGGCCGGCGGCATGGAGCTCGCGATGTGGGCCGACATCCGCGTCATGGAAGACACCGCCTTCATGGGCGTCTACTGCCGTCGCTGGGGCATCCCGCTGATCGACGGTGGCACCGTGCGACTGCCGCGCCTGGTTGGCGAGGGTCGCGCCATGGACCTGATCCTCACAGGCCGCCGGGTCGACGCCGAGGAAGCGCTCGCCATAGGCCTCTGCGAATACGTCGTACCCTCTGGCGGCGCGCGCGAGAAAGCCGAAGCGCTCGCCCACGACATCGCTCGCTTTCCCCAGAGCTGTCTGCTCGCCGACCGGCGCTCGGCCCGCGCCCAGCACGGCCTCGGCGAGCGCGACGCGCTACGCCAGGAGTGGCGCGGCAGCAAAGCCGAGGTCAGCCTCGGCATAGCCGGCGCGGCACGCTTCGCCGCGGGCCGCGGACGCAGTGGCGACTTCGGCGACATCTGAAACGCCCCCACCACCACCAGAAAAACGGCCTGCTGTCTCTCCACAGCAGGACCGTTTGACATGCCTGTCTTGCCAAATCGTCCAGCATCCCGTAGAAATGTCCAACGTTTTTGGAATTCGGGGACACAATGCTGTTCGGACGGGACACCGCAGAAGACGAGACGGTCGTCGCCCTATTGGCCTCGGCCCTGCGCCGGGATATTTCCTTCGGCGTGTTGCGGCC
>CALDHJ010000424.1 GCA_937941555.1 uncultured Granulosicoccaceae bacterium
GCGTCGAGCGCCGCGGGTTCGACATAACCCTTCTCCACGAGCAGGCTTTCCAGCGCGCGAACGCGAACGTCTATCGGGTCGAGATGGGAGTGGTCATGCGCCACGGTGGAACCTCCGCTGGACAGTGGCCGCCACCATAGCGCACTGCTGCAGATTCGTCAGCGGCGCGCGACAGTCGGAGACGGCAGCGCCTGATCAGAAGAGATCGAAGTACTCGGCCTGCTCCCACTCCGACACGGTGTCGAGGTAGCGCTGCCACTCGGCGCGTTTGATCGTCGTGAGGTAGTCGACGAAGGCGTCGCCAAACGCAGCGCGCAGTGGTTCAGACGCTGCGAAGGCCTCGATGGCCGCACCGAGATTGGCCGGCAGACGGCGTTCGATGTCCTCGTAGGGGTTGACCAGGGGCGGCGGCGCCACGCGTGACTGCTCGATGCCGTCGAGCCCGCACGCGATCTGAGACGCAAGCGCAAAGTACGGATTTGCGCCGCTCTCGGCCACCCGGTTCTCGACGCGGCTGGCCGGGTCGCCCGCGGCCATGAGCGTGCGCACCATGGCACCGCGGTTGTCGCTGCCCCAGCCGATGCCGTTCGGGGCCAGCTGGTATTCGCCGTAGCGCTTGTAGCCGTTGACGGTGGGCGTGGTCAGCAGGCAAGCCGCCTCGGCGTTCGCGAGCAAACCACCGATCCACGCGCTCGCCGTTGGCGACAGGGCATCGTCTGTCGGCATGAAGGCATTGCGGTTGTCGCCAAGCGTGATCACAGACTGGTGAATGTGCCAACCGTTACCGAGCGCGCCTGAAATGCGCGGCTTGGCCATGAACGACGCGACATATCCGAGCTGCTTGCACACCGCCGACGCGAGCGTGCGGAAGTTCACGGCGAGGTCTGCGATGGCCATCGGGTCAGCGCAGGCAAAGGTGCACTCGAACTGACCCGGCCCCATCTCGATTTCCACCGACTGCAGCGGCATGCCGGCGGCAACGACCGCACGTCGGATCGCGTCGAGGACCGGTTCAGCATCGGTGTAGCGCGCATCAGTGAGGTATTGCATGCCCGTGTTAAGCGGCACCAACTCGCCCGTGTCGGTTCGGGTGTACACCTGAAATTCGACTTCGAGACCGAAGACGCACGCCAGACCATTTCCGGCCAGGCGATCGATCTGGGCTTGTAATAGACGGCGCGACGAGAACGCGATGGGCTCGCCCTCGACCGACACCACATCGCAGTGCACCAATGCTGCGTGTTCGGAGCCAAGGGATGTCCGCCAGGTCTCGGGCCGCGGCACCAACAGCACATCGCTGGCGTTGCGCATCGGGGACGCGCCACCGGACTGCCAGACCGGAAAGACCGTGCGGTGGGCGGTATCCTTGAGCAAAAGCGTCGAGGGCACACGGATACCCGTCGTGAACACCGCGCGCAAGCGCTCTGCCGTCACGGTCTTGCCGCGCAACACCCCGTGCTGATCGGCGAAGACGACGCGCACGGTTTCGATCTGATCCGTCGCAGCACGCGCGATACACGCCTCGGCCAGTTCGCATGCCTCAGGCGACAACAACCCGCGCTGCGCAAGCCACCCGTCGATCAGCGAAACGCCGCTCACTCCCCAGCCTCCGCCTCGGGCGCCAACCAGGCGCAGACGGCACGCCGAGCGGCATCTGCCTGTTCGCTCGCGGCGTGCCAGTTTGCGGTCGGCGCGATCGCATCGTTGGACAACGGACCGCGAATCTCGCTGAGCGGGACATCACCATAGAGCGGCAAGGCTGCAATATCGCCGTCCTGGATACTTTTGATGGCTGCCCGCAACCGGCGACGGTTGCGGATGATCGCGACGTCGGTCTTGCCGAGGTGCTCCTGGGTCCGGTCTTGTATCCGGCCCATGCTTTCGACCGCCCACTGGTCGTGGACGTTGATGTCCATACCCATGCCGGTGTAGGTCTCACGCCCCTGCTCGATCGGGTCATAACCATATTGGTTGGATTTGTTCTTGAGCGGCGCGTAGTCGGGCAACCGGTGTTCCTTGAGGCGTTGCGCGCGCATGGTGTCCTTGTCGACCGGCGCACCAAAACTTGTGAACATCGAATACCAGTAGCAGGTCTCATCATCCACCGGCACGTGCCACTGCGTGATGGTCATCTCGCGGCTCATCGGGATGCAGATGGCGCCGGGGAATATCTGATTGGTCACGCGCACGTGGGTGTGGTCGTTGGCCATGTGCCGCAGCGCCGTGATGCGCATGCCGTAGGGCGTGTCTTCAACGCTGATGTCGGGTCGCGGGTATTCGCGCAGCAGACGCGTCATCGGCATGTCGGTGCCATCGGCGCTGTCACGAAACTGCTTGCCGTAGCTGTCGGCCGGGTCTTCGTCCTCGAGAAAACGGTGCAGGAAGGACGCGTGTGCTGGATCGATGCCGACTTCCATCGCCTGCAGCCAGTTGCACTCCCAGAGTCCCTTGAAGGCAAAGACGTGCGTGGTCGGCGCTTCGAAACAATCCAGCGCCGGCAAGTCCGGCGCGTCGCCCGGCCCGAGGTAGGCGAAGACGATGCCGTTGCGCTCGATGACCGGGTAAGACGCGGTGTGCACCTTCTTGTACATCTCCGAGCCCTCGGGCTCGCCGGGTTGCTCCACACACTGGCCGTTCCGATCAAAATGCCAACCGTGGAACGGACACCGCAAACCGTTGTCTTCGCGACGGCCAAAACACAAGTCCGCGCCGCGGTGCGGGCAGTGCCGACCGATCAGGCCGAGCTCGCCTTGCTCGTCGCGAAACAGCACTAGCTTTTCCCCCAACAGCGACACCGGCACTACCGGCCGCTCGGTCGCGAGTTCATCGCTGAGCGCAGCGGGTTGCCAGTAGCGGCGCAACACCTCGCCGGCCGGGGTGCCCGGACCCACACGGGTCAGCTGGTCGTTGAGTTCCTGACTGATCATGCGGTGTGTCCTCTTGCGGGTGGCGTCCGGGCCAGGTGACGCGGTGAACAACGCAGGCCATTCCGGCCCGAATATGTTCATATATCGAACTTATGCGCGTATAGTAATATATCAGTGCTGGCACCGACCTGTCACGTCGGTGCCGACTTGTCTGTCTACGCTGCAGTTGAGAAGACCATGTCCAACACCCACATCGCCACCACTTTCCTCAAGGGCATCGAGTTGCTGCGCGCCTTCGGCAGCGAGTCCGCGAGTTGGACGCTGGCCGATCTGGCCCGCCGCTCAGGCTACGACCGCGCCACCACGCGCAGGCTCTGCCTGACACTCGTGGCGGCAGGCCTGGTCAACCAGAGCGGTCGCAACTTCGCCCTGTCACCGCGCGTGCTCACCTTCGCCGGGGACTTTCTGAAGGTCAACGATTTCGGCCTGACGGTGCAACCGGTGTTGAGTCAGTTCGCCGAGGCGCTGGACGGCGAGATCACCTTTGCCGTGCTCGACGGCAACCAGGCGCTTTACGTTGCCAGGTCTGCGGTGGGCCGTTCGCGCGTATCACTGGGCATGACGGTGGGCAGCACCCTGCCGCTGTTGCCAACGGCCATCGGGCGCATGTTGCTCGCCACCGCCCCACCCAACATCGTGCCCGCGGTCGTGGCGGCGTTGCCGAACGAGCGCAAGACCAGCCACACCGAAACCGATCCCGGCGCGCTGTGTGCGGCCATCGCGCAGGCCCGTGATAGCGGGCACGCCACCGTGCGGGAGGAATACGAAAACGGCGTCTGCGGCATCGCCGTGCCGGTCGGGGGTGCGGGCCACACACTCGGCGTTGTGGGCACCAGTTTCACGCTCGCCGGCACCGCCAGCGACGAGGCCGTCGCAGACAGCGTGTCCTTGTTGCACCAGACCGCCGCACGCCTGCAGAGCCTCCACGCACTCTCGACCTGGCCATCAGCGGACAGCCACTGGGCCCAGTGGCAACCATCACCAGCGGCGGGTGAGCCGGTCTGAGAACGTTGGCGTCAGCCGTCGCTCGCGTCGATTGTCGTCCTGTCGAGAATGAAGATCGGCAAGAGCGGCCGGTCGTCGATGCGTTCGAACCACTCGGGGTACGGAATCGCCCCGGCGATCTGCGCGTCGTGTTGGTAGATGTAGAGCGTCTTCTCGACACCGGTGTTGGAGACGGTGCTGATCGAGTACACGGTCGGCAACACACCCGCCGGGAAGTGATCGCCGAAACGCGCACCGTCAAACGCCGCCTGCGCCACGTCGCCGGTCAGCTCACCGGCCTCGATGGACGTGAAATAAACCTCGTTGAAGACAGCCGTCAGTTCGGATTCGGGGCTGTCGTTCTGCGCGCTCAACACCACCGGCGCAACGCCGCCGTAGAAACTCCAGAAATACCGCTCGGTCGGCATCACGATGTGGCCGAAGACGGTGCAAGCCACCTGGGCGAGCTCCGCCACAGTTGCGTCCTCGATGACGGTGACCGCGGCGTCGGGTGAACCCTCGCAACTGCCGAAGAGCGGGTCTCCGGGCGTGTTGGCCGACACGGTTGGCGCGAAGCCGAGGCTGCCGGCGATCAGGGCCACGGAGGCGAGTAGGTGTTTCATAAGGGTTCCGGCTAATTGGTGGGATGTGTGTTGGGACGCCGGGCGAGGCCGCCCGGTTCCGAGCCAGCAGCCTACACCCACGCGGGCAGGCAATCTGCTGGTGGTACCACAGATCCGAACGGGCAACCCCGGCTACAAATCGGCGAGCTGTTCGAGCAACTCCAACAGGGCCTCCACCCGTTCGGCGCCGAAGTCGGCCTCGATCGAGGCGTAGATGGCTTCGCGCTCCACCGCCATGGCGTCAATCAATGCAAGCCCGCGCGGCGCCACATCGAAGCGGGCACGGCGGGCATCGCGTGAATCCTTCACGCGCCGGATGAAGCCTGCATCTTCGAGGTGTTTGGCGATGCGCGTCAGGCTCGGCGCGAGGATGCAGGCGCGGTGTGCCAGCTCCGAGGCGTCAATGGCCTCGCTCTCGGCCACCACGCGCAAGACGCGCCACTGTTGCTCCGTGACACCGTGCTCGGCGAGCATTGGCCGAAACCGGCTCATCACCCGCTCGCGCGCACGCAGCAAGGCAATCGGGATGGAGCGTCTGGTCTGCGTCGGCGGCGACGTGCTGCTCATGGGGTACGGGGGAATGCCACGGCGAATGGCGTCAGTGTATCAGGCCGGGTGTGGTCAGCGACGGGCCTTTGGCAGCAGCCGCGCGGGCGACTGCGTGCGGGTCTCGCGGTAGACCATGTAGAGGCCCGATCCGATGATCAGGCTGATACCCACCCACTCGCTGGGGGTCGGCCAGTCGTCGAAAATCAGGTAGCCCCAGAAAATCGCCAGCGGCAGCGTCAGGTATTCAAACGGCGCGACGAAGGCAGCCTCGCTGAGCTTGTAGGCTTGCGAAATCAGAAATCCGCCGGCCGTGCTGCACACACCCATGACGACAAAAAACGGCACATCGGACCATCCGGGCACGGTCCAGGCTCGAAAGAGAAACTGCAACGATGCCGACTCGTAGACGTCGAAGCGCCCGTCGCCGAGGCCGAGCCCGATGGCAATCGACGACAGCAGAAACGTGAACTGAATGTAGAAGGTCATTGTCAGCGCCGACTCGGTGCCGCCGATCATGCGCGTGAGCATGTGCAGGCTTGCATAACACACCGCCGCGACCATCGGCAGCAAGGCATAGGGTGTGAAAGCGGAGGTGCCTGGTTTGACCATGATCATCACGCCGATCAATCCAATCAACACTGCAAACCAGCGGCGCGGCCCGACCCGCTCGCGCAGAAACACTACTGAGAAAATGGTGATCACCAGCGGGCTGATGAAGAAGATCGCCACCGCATCGGCGAGCCCGAGCTCGGCTAGGCCAAGAAAAAAGAAACCGTTGGCGAGCACCACGCAGAGACCGCGCGCAATGTGCGGCAACGGGCGCCGGGTGCGCAGCGTGCGGTAGCCGCCCATCAGCGGCACCAGCAGACCGAGAATCAACACCAGACCGAGCGCCGAGCGCAGCAAGGTCAGTTCGTGCAGCGGATAGCTGCCGCTCAACCACTTGACCGTGAGGTCGTTGAAGGAAAAACAGAAGGTCGCGCCAACGGCGCAAGCGGCCCCCAACAAAGCGGTGCGTGTCTGCATGGAACGAGGCTGCGTTGTGGTGGGGGGCTGTCGGGCTGCGTTCAGTCGGGCTGCATACAGTCGGAACGTGCTCGGCTTGTCTCGCTGGAGTGTGGGTCACAAGTCGCCGACAGACTGTCGGCAACGCGACACCACCCGAGGCGCAAATCAGTGTGCCGCGAACACCGCCGCCAAACCGGCCGTGTCGAGCTGCCCGCGCAAACCGATACACACCACCTCAAACGGCACCTCACCCTGGTAGGGCGCCACGGTCGCGCGGGCACCCACCGTCTGGATCAGTTGGGTCTCGCCGCCGTGGCATTCGACAAAGCCCTTGCCGCGCACCACGCCATAGCCGCCCGACGACAAGGCCTCGGCTATCCGACTCGCATCACGTGGGCCGTCCACGCGGTAGACGCGGCTTTCGAAGGCGCCATCGCTGTGTTCGGACGGCACGGCGGTGCGCGGGCTCGCACCGCTGCCGAGCACCACCGCATTCGGCACTTGCCCGTGCACGGCGGCGACAACCGCGGCCTTCGGGTTCACCGTATTGAGCCAGTCAGACACCGCGGCGGCCTCGTCGGCCGACACCAGGTCGGTCTTTGATTGGATGATCACGTGCGCGTCGCGCAGCTGCCGCAGAGTGGTGTCGCCGAGGTACTCATCGCGCGCGTGTGAGCGCACCGTCTCCGCGTCGGCGAGCACCACCACCCCGGCCAACGCGTAGTCCTCGAGCAGCCCGATGCTCGCGCCGATCGCCCCCGGCATGGCGACACCGGAGGATTCGATCACCACGTGGTCGGGGCGCGGGTCGAGCGCCGCGAGATCGATCAACGCGGCAGTCAGATCCGAGCCGAAGGAGCAGCAGATGCAGCCGCCCGCGATCGAGATCAGGTCATCGCTCTGGGCCTCGATCAGGTCTTCGTCGATGGGCAGCGCGCCAAACTCGTTGACGAGGATGGCGAGGCGCTGGCCGTCAGCGTGGCGCAGCAGTTGATTGACAAGGGTGGTCTTGCCGGCGCCGAGGTAGCCGCCAATCACCGTCGCGGGGAGCGGCGTTGTCACAGCTCGCTGGCAGCGAAGACCCGCCCGCCCTGCACCGTGCCCCAGACGCCGATGTCCTTGAGCTTGCCCGGGCTGACGGCGGTGGGGTCGGCGTCGAGCACGGCAAAATCGGCGCGCTTGCCGGTTTCGATGGAACCGACCTCGCCGTCCATGTGCAAGGTGTAGGCGGCGCCCAGGGTGATGGCGTACAGGGCTTCGGCGACGGTGATGCGTTCGGCCTCGCCCTGCACACGACCGCTCGCGGTGATGCGGTTGACCGCGGCCCAGGCGGTGAAGAGCGGGCCGAGCGGCGTGACCGGCGCGTCTGAGTGGATCGCGAGCGGCACAC
>CALDHJ010000425.1 GCA_937941555.1 uncultured Granulosicoccaceae bacterium
CGTTCTTCGAGCCTTCGACAACGCCGGTCTGAAAACTCGTGAAGAGCTCAGGCCACGGAATCGGCGTGGGGCTTGCGCCAAGCGCCTTGACGAGTTCCTGCGGCAGGTCTGCAACCACAGTGCGGATCTTCAGGCCTTCCATGTCGGATGGGCTCTGAATGCGGCGTTTGGTGTTGGCAAAGTTGCGCCAGCCACCGGTGTTGCCGATGGTCATCAGGCGAATCGCGCCGTCGGACCCGTCCATCACCATTTTCTGCATGGTGGTGACAAACTCCGAGCCGTTGGCCAATGCCGATTCAGCCACGCGATCGTCTGCCATCAGGTAGGGCAGGTCGAGCACCTGGACGAAGGGGAAGAGACCGGACGTGCCGCCGGAAGTCTGGATAACCACGTCGATGGTGCCGTCGGCGATACCTTGCAAGCACTCGGTGCCGTTGCTGCAAAGTTGAGTGCCGATGAACAACTCGACTTCGATGGCACCGTTGGAGGCCGCCTCGACGTAGTTCTTGAACACCACCAGACCGTCGTAGTCTTCGTCGTTTTCGTTTGAGTTGGCGGTTGCCCGCAACGTGATGTCAGCGGCTTGTGCAGCGGTTGCGCCGAGCGCGACTGCAGCAGCAAGTGCCAGCGTTTTGAATGAACCCTTGAACATGTCAATTCCTCCTCAGGTGTGTATCAAGGTTGTGTGGTTCCCTTCGCGGGATCCAATCAGTTGCGCACAGCGTGTGCTGTAGCGCGAACAGGGTGCGAGCGGTTGGCCATTCATGGCGAACGGTGCTCGGCCAAGGTGTGTTCGACGCGATCCACGGGTAACCCTGAGGGTACCGCATCGGGTACGAGCGTTGGCGCATCGTCTCGTTCGTCGGTGAGCGCGTGCATGAAGGCAACCAGGCTTTCGATCTCCCGGTCGGTGAGTGCCGGTCCTGCAGACGGCACGTGTGCGGCCTGTCGAGCCATTTCGAGCCGGTCTTGCTGAATGATGAAATCGACTGGTGCGAGCCAAGGCACAACCGGCAAGTTGGCATCGGCTGTTGTCCAGTGTTCACGCATGCCGGCGGGGTCGAGGTGGTGGCGGATGATGTCTTCGAGTGTCTGCCATGCACCGTTGTGTCCGTAAGGGGCAGTGAGCGCGACGTTGCGCAACATGGGTGTGCGAAACGCATAGGCATCTTTGACGTCATCTGTCTCGTTCAAGCGTCCGAGATCGCGTGCCATCAGGTTGTGGAGCCGTGTGCGGCCCGGACCGAATGCCGGCAGGCCCAGTGCATGAAAAGACTGATCGCTAAGCCACATGCCACTGTGGCAACTGGCGCAGTTGGCTTTGCCGTAAAAGAGGCGCATGCCGCGCAACTGCACCGGGTTCATAGCCTCGCTGTCGCCGCGCAAGTGGCGGTCAAAGGGCGTGTCGATGCGCTGCCAGGTGGCGTTGATGAACGCGCCCAGGGCGTTGGCGATGTCACTGATGTGGATATCGCCCGGCGAGTGGATGTCGGGGTGGTGTTTGATGAAGTGATCAGCGTAGGCCGGAATGGCGGCGACGCGTGCGGTCAGAATGGGCCAGGCTGCGTCGATGCGATCGTGAACGGCGCCGATGACCTCGTTCTCGTTGAGGTTGCCGGCCATCTCGAACTGCGCCACCAACGGAAAGATCGCCTGGGCGGCGAGCAGGTTGTCGAGTCCGGTGGGCAGCCACTCTTCGGCCGGGCTGTTGAAGCCGTTGCCGTACTCATCGCCAATCGCCAGCCTGCCGTCGTGGAACATCGTATGGATGTCGCGCGCGCCGAGATTGAACAAAGCTTGTGAATTGCGGGGCACGCGCTTCTTGATCTTGTCTGCACCGGTGCCCGGCGTTCTGAAGGTGCCGACACCCTCGCCACCTTCACCGATACCCAACGACAAACCGTCGCTGGTGCCGAACGCCGGATGGTGACAGGTCGCGCAACTTGTGTTTCGATTGCCCGACAGAATCCTGTCGAAAAAGAGTTGCCGTCCGATCTCGACGTCGGCGACTTCGGTGGGATGAAAATCGTTTGATTCCGGTGCGCGTGGCAGTTCGATCGCCTGCGCCGCCGAGACAGTGAGCAGGAGGGTGAGACCGTGAAGGGCTTTTGGGCAGTGGCGTTGTGTGCGTTGGCGTTGCCGGTGGCTGCCGACATCGAGCAAGCGCGTGATCTGATGGAAGACAGCCGCTTTGTTGAAGCGCGCGAAGCCTTGCGGCCGGCGGCCAACGCCGGCAACGCAGACGCCGAAGAACTCATCGGCATCATGTACGCGATGGGATTGGGGGTCGAACGTGACGATCGACGTGCGTTCGAGTGGTATTTGCGCAGTGCCATGAAGGGGCACGCGGGTGCGCAATCCGGCGTGGGTTGGTACTACGAAGTCGGCCGCGGTATTCCCGCGCCGGACCTTGTGCGCGCTTATCTCTGGTACACCCTGAGCGCGATCGGCGGCGACCCTGATGCCGTGCTGTCGCTCGAGTCGTTGAGCCCGAAAATGTCGTCCGAACAGCGAGACGAAGCCCTTGAACTTGTCGACGACTACCAGACCTGGATGTACCCGTTTCGCTGAGAAGGGCGCGCTCCGACAGGTGGTGTCGCGTCGCCCCTTGATAGACATTGATACAGGCATGGCACTCGCAGTCGAGCTGGGGCTGTGTTGTCGTTGGTCGGTCGATGCCGTTTTACCGCGCCGGGTCATTGAACGAAACCGGTCCAGCGGGGAATCGCGAGCGACAGCGCAGGGATATAGGTAATCAGGAAGATCACGAAGATCTCGACCGCGAGAAAGGGCAGGATGGCGCGTGCAATGGTCTCCACGCGCTCTTTCGAGACGCTTGACGCCACGAACAACACCAGCCCCATCGGGGGGGTTGCGAGGCCTACCGTGAGGTTCACGCTCATGATGATGGCAAAGTGCACCGGGTGCACGCCGAGGTCAACGAACACCGGGCCGAGGATCGGGCCGAGGATGATGATCGCCGGCCCCGCGTCGAGAAACATCCCCACGACGAACAGCAGCAGGTTGATCAACAGCAGCAGCAACAGCGGGTTGTCGGTCAGGTTGAGGATGAAGTCGGCCAGAATCTCCGGGGCGTGGCTGAGGCTCACAACCGTCTTGAAGGCCATCGCTGCGCCGACCAGCAACAACACCACGGCTGAGGTGATGCCGGCACGCGTCAGCACATCCGGGAGGTCCGAGATGCGCATTGAGCGCATCACGAACAAGCCCACGAGGAGCGCCCACGCGACCGCCACTGCAGCGGCTTCCGTTGGCGTGAAGACCCCGCCGAGAATGCCGCCGATGATGATCACCGGCGTCATGAGCGGGAAGAAGGCCTTGAGGCTCGCGTTGCCGCGCTCGCGCCAGGTGTGTTTGCGCGTGGCAACCGGAAAGTCGTAGCGGTCGGCTTGCCAGCGGACCATGAGCATCAAACCGACTCCGACGAGGACGCCGGGCACGATGCCCGCGAGAAAGAGTGCCGCCACACTCTCGCCCATGACGTAGGCGTAGATGATCATGATGCCCGACGGCGGAATGATCGGGCCGATGACCGAACTCGCGGCGGTGATCGCCGCGGCAAAGCGTCGGGTGTAGCCCTGTTTTTCCATTGCCGGAATCAGCATCGACCCGAGCGCGGAGGTGTCGGCGACCGCGCTGCCGGAAAGGCCTGCGAACAGCATCGACGACAACACGTTCACGTGCGCGAGGCCACCCCTCAGGTGGCCCATGAAGGCTTGTGAAAATTCCACGAGTCGGATGGTGATGCCACCGCGATTCATGAGTTCGCCGGCCAACATGAAAAACGGAATCGCCATCAACGGAAAGCTGTCCATGCCGTTGTAGACGTTGCGGTAGAGCAGCGTGAAATCGCGGGTTTGCCCCTCGATCAGCAGCAACAGACCGGGTGCGGCTATCAGGCCGAAAAAGACCGGCAGACCGAGCAGCAGGAACAGCAGAAAAACCGGTAGAAACCAGATCAGCATCAGTCTGCCCTCCCGGCAAATTCCGAGTCGTCAAGGTGGGTGCTGCGGCCACTGAGGGTGCGCAGGATGAGTTCGATGTTGACCAAGGTCATCAACGCGAAACCGACGACGAGCGATGCCATCATGGTCGATCGGGGTAGACGGAACCAGCTGTCGAAGGCAAACGAGGTTGGCAGATAGAGCGATGCGGTCTTGAACTTGCCGCCGAATCCCGTGACCTCGTTCCAGCCGATCTTCAGCGCCATCAGAATCACCGCTAGCGTCAGGCACAACAGCAGCAGATTCAAACCGCGCCCGATGATGGCGGGGAGAACGCTCTGAATGGTGTCGATGGCGACAAAGCCACCAGAGCGAAATGCAGTCGGCGCCATGAGGCCAGTCATCCAGAGCATGCAGAAGCGTGCTGCTTCATCTGGCCACGGAAGGGCGTTGTTGAAGCCGTAGCGAAAGACGACTTGTACCAGTATTGCCACCACCATCAATGCCACCGCGACCGCACCGATCGCGCGACCGATACGAAGCAGGTTGCTGTTGAGCGTCGACAGCGGGGTCAATACGGTTTCGATCATGTCTGGTTGGCCGCTTGGATGGCCGTCAGTTTGCCACCAAAAAAGCCCAGTGCGTCACCGTCTCGCCACCGATAGTGTTCGATCTCTGCCAGCACGATGGTGTGATCGCCGCCGGGGTAGGTGATGTGTCGACGACACTCGAATGTGGCGAGTGTGTCCGACAACACCGGCACGCCGTGCCGGTTCGGTTGGTGATCGCAGGCGGCAAACGCGTCGATGGACGACACGAAGGCCCAGCAGGTGTCCTGTTGGGCAGCGTCCAGCACGTGGATGGCGTAGTGTTCAGCATCGAGAAAGGACGCGGTTCGGCCGCCGTCGTTGGCGAGGCTGAAAGACACCAGCGCCGGGTCGAGCGATATCGATGCAAAACTGTTGACGGTGATGCCGATGGGTCCCGTCGGGCTCATGGCCGTCACGACCGTCACCCCCGTTGCGAAGCGCCCGAATGCACTGCGCAAATCGCGCGTGTCGGTGTGAACGATTGCAGGCTGTGACATCAGGCTACCTCGCGGCCAAGCGCCGCCGTGTAGAGTTCGAACCAGGTCACACGGTCCATCTCGACGCGCAAGGCTTCGTCGAGGTGCGCAATGCGCTGCAGGTTGTTGGTGCCGAGCACCGGTACGATACCGGCGGGGTGGGCGAGCAGCCAGGCGACGGCAACAGAGGCTATATCGACGTGCTGCTCGTTTGCAATGCGGCTGAGCAACGCGTGTACCGGGTGTCCGGCTTGCATCAAGGCGCCGCCGGCGAGCGGTGACCACGCCATCGGGCAGTGGTGGTGTTGCTGGTGGAAGCTCAGATCGCCGTTGGTGAAGGCGTCGTGTGTGTGCAGTGAGAGTTCGATCTGGTTCGCACACAAGGGCGTCGACATGGCCGATTGCAGCAGTTGCCAATCCCAGGGGCGAAAGTTCGAGACGCCGACGTGGCGCACTTTTCCGCTGGCCACCAGGGCATCGAGGGCGCCGCCGGTATCAGCGGGGTCCATCAGCGGGTCGGGGCGGTGTATCAGCAACAGGTCGATGTAGTCGGTGTGCATGGCGCGTAGCGAGTGTTCGACCGAACGGGTGATGTGCTCGCGGCTGGTGTCATAGTATTTGACCCGCGCATCGCTGTAGCGCCCGCAGGGCGCGACGATGTCACATTTGGTCACGATCTCCAGCTTGTCGCGCAGGCTCGGGTCGGCTTTCAGTGCGCCACCAAATACCGCTTCGCAGCCGTAGTCGCCGTAGATGTCGGCCTGATCGATGGTGGTGATTCCCTGCGCGAGGCAGGCGTCGATTTTGGCCGTGACATGCGAAACCGACGTGTCGGTGTCGTCGGCAAGTCGCCACAGGCCGTAGACGATGCGGCTGATCTCTAGCGTGTCATTCAGGGTGCGCCGTTGCATCAGCGTCGTTCTCCGATTCCGAGTGGGGTGGCCGGTGTCGAGGCCGGGACCCGCCCGTACGCCTCCGGCAGTGAGCAGGTGTCGAGCTCCGGCATGACCAGCTTGCCCACATAGTCTGCTTCTTCGAGGTGTGGGTAGCCCGACAAAATGAATGCGCGCATGCCCATCTTGCGGTAGCGGCTGAGCTTGTCGAGGATCTGGTCGGCCGAGCCGACCAGCGCCGCGCCGCAACCCGACCGCGCGCGTCCGACACCGGTCCAGAGGTGTGGTTCGGTAAAGCCGTGGGTGTCAGCAGCGTCGCGGGCAGCGGATTGCCGCGCCACGCCCAGAGACGTCGCGTCGAGCGCCCGGTTGCGGATCGCGTCGCCCTGGTCGTCGTCGAGTGCCGCCACGAGGTAATCGGCGTATTCGCGCGCTTCGGCTTCGGTCTCGCGCACGATCATGTGCACGCGCAGGCCGTAGTCGAGTGTGCGCTGGTAGCGTTCGGCGACTGCGTTGACCGCGCGCATGCGCTCGGCGAGCTGGTCTTCGGTTTCGGGCCACATGAGGTAGACGTCGCAATGCTGGCCGCAGAGCTCAAGGGCGGCGGGCGAGTAGCCGCCGAAGTAGAGCAGAGGGCCGTTGGTCTGGTAGGGCCTCGCCGGGTCGGTATTGACTCCGGCAAACTGGTAGACCTCGCCGTCGTAGTCGATGGTGTCGCGAGTCCAGGCTTGCTTGAGAATCTCGACGACCTCGCGCGAGCGCTGATAGCGGTAGTTGCTGTCGGCTTTTTCGCCGGGGAAGTCCGAGCTGATGATGTTGAGGGTCAGGCGGCCTTCAAGCATGTGGTCGAGTGTGGCAACCGTTCGCGCCAGCATGATGGGTTGCATCTCGCCGCAGCGAATCGCCGCCAGCAGGTTGATGCGGTCCGTGATCGGCGCGCAACCGGCGACGAAGCTCAGCGTGTCCTGCCCGACCTGGTAGGACGATGGACACAATATGTTGCGAAAGCCCTGTCGCTCTGCCGTTTTGACGATCTCGGAGCAGTGCGACCAGCTCGAGCGGAGCGAACCGTCCGGTACCCCGAGCTGGCGGTAGTCGTCGGCGCAGAGAGCTGCGAACCAGGAGACCTCGGCACTTTGCAGGTCGGGTGATGAAATCGGGACAACTGAAGGCATGCGTATTCGAAGCCGGATGTGGTGCGTTGGGAAATAGCGTATCATTCGTGCCAATGGGTATCAATGGTATATCAATTTCCTGTGACGGCGTTGCAAAAAACCACTTCAGAGTCGACTGAGCTCCCCAAATTTCAGCAGATCGCACGCATGATCACGCGTGAGATCGGCGAGGGGCGGCTGGCTGATGGCGAGCGTCTTCCGCCCGAGCGCGCGCTCGCGCAACGCCTCGGTACGTCGATCGGCACGCTGAGAAAGGCGCTGGGATTGTTGGCCGCCGAGGGGCGCATTGAGCGCATCCAGGGCTCGGGCAACTATGTGCGCTTTGACGCGGAGCGCGATGCGGTCTATTCGCTCTTTCGGCTCGAGCGACGCGATGGCAAAGGCCAGGGCCGCCCGCGGGCGAAAATCCTGTCGGCGCGCTACCTGAAAAAATCGGCCGCCGTGTCGGGCTTTGGTCGATCGGATGCCGGCACGCGCATTCGGCGGTTGCGTTGGCTTGACGATGCCCTGATAGCGGTCGAGGAAATCTGGCTCGACGGCGCCGCTGGCCGACTCGACACAGCCTCGCTCACTGACGCGCTCTACCGCGACTACCTGAATCAGCTCAACGTGCAGGTTGCCCGCGCAACCGATGCCGTGTCGGTGGCACCCTTGCCACGCTGGTCGCCTGTGGCCTTTTCGGCGGATACAGCTGGCTATATCGAGCGCACGGCATGGTCATCAGAGGGTGAACCGGTTGAATTTTCGAGAACGTGGTTTGATCCGGCGGAGGCGGTCTATGTACAGCGTCTTCGCTAAGGAACCTCCGAACAAGCCCCATCTGGCAGGAAGGCCTGCCCCACGATACTGCGTTGATACCAGACCAAAAAATGCTCATTTACTGCGTGTAAACTCCGCCTTTTTTGGGCCTGGTCTCGCCTTGTCTCACACTCAGCTGGGAATTGTTCGGAGCCTCCTTAAGCTCGAGTCCATTCGAAACGGATCGATTGCCTGCTCTGAGCCGGGGTTGCGTTGTGGTTGAGCCGGTGGGTGACCGTTGGCAGCCGCTCGAGGTGAACACCCGAAACGGCACGCTGCTTGAGCTTGTCAAACCGACGGAACGCGGCACGCGGGACTTGGTGGCCGATGTCATGGACGCCCGGCAGATGCAGTTCATGCACGTGCCGGCATTTACAGAAGCATCGGCCGCGACGGCGTTTCTCAACGGCATGCTGGTCGAGCCGGGCATGAGCTTCAATTGGCTATTGCACCACGAGGGGGCCACGGCGGGTTGGGCGTGCCTGTTCGCGTTTGAACACGACATGTGCGAACTCGGGTATTTCGTGCGCTCACACTACGCCGGGCGGGGCTTTGCGACCGCGGCCGCGTGGCGCGTGACCCATTTCGCCCACACGGTTCTCGACGTGCGCCGACTCAACGCCTCGGCCGACCCGCGCAATGTCGCCTCTCACCGCGTGCTCGCGTCCTCGGGTTTCACACACGAGGGCACGCAGCGCGCCAATTTTCGCTATGGCAGTGCCTGGCAGGACACAGCGCTCTTTGGGCGGCTGCGCACTGACCCGCTGCCTGACATCTCACCGGAACACAACACATGACCACACGCTACGGGCTGATCGGCGCCGGCATGATGGGCCGCGAGCACATCAAGAATATCGCGCTCTTGCCTGACACCGACATTGCCGTCTACTTCGAGCCTGATGACGGCATGGCCGCGCAAACGCACGCGCTGGTGCCCAATGCGCAACGCGCGAAAACCGTGCAGGCACTGCTGGCGCACGCCGATCTCGATTGCCTCGTGATCGCGTCGCCCAACTTCTGCCACGTCGATCAGTTGCGCGAGATCGCCGAGACGCGACCGCTGCCGACGCTGGTCGAAAAACCTTTGCTCACTCACTCAGCCGATATCCCCTTTGTCGAGACACTGAGCACCGGGTTTGGTGCGCCGATCTGGGTGGCAATGGAGTATCGCTACATGCCACCGATCGCGGCCCTCTGCGAGCGGGCGGACGCCGTGACAGGTGGCGTGCAGCTCCTGAGTATCCGCGAACACCGTTTTCCGTTCCTCGAAAAAGTGGGGGACTGGAACCGTTTCAACCGCTATACCGGTGGGACCTTCGTCGAGAAGTGCTGTCACTTCTTCGATCTGATGCGCCTGGTGCTGCGCGCCGAGCCCGTGCGCGTGATGGCGAGTGCGTCGCAGGCGGTCAATCACCTCGATGAGCGCTATGGCAACGAGGCGCCGGACATCATCGACCACGGTTACGTGATCGTCGATTTCGACTCCGGCTCGCGTGCCATGCTTGAGCTCTGCATGTTCGCCGAGGGCGCGAAGTACCAGGAGGAGATCAGTGCGGTGGGACGCCAGGGCAAGTTGGAGTGCCAGGTGCCGGGGCCGGGACGGTTCTGGCCGGCACACCTCGGGCCGGCGCCCTTGCCGCGCGTGATTGAAAGCCCGCGGCATCCGGCTGGCCCGGTCGTCACCGAAACCCCGGTCGACCCGTCGCTGTTGGCGGCGGGCGACCACAACGGTTCGACCTTCTATCAACATCGGGGATTCCTGGAGCTGGTGCGCGGTGAACGCGCGCAGCCTGCCGTATCGCTGGCAGACGGGTTGATGGCCGTGCGCATGGGCATGGCGGCCCAGGAGAGTGCCGCGGCAGGGCTGGCCGTCTCCTTGTGATCGCGAGCTTTGCGCCTGTGGTGCCAGCGGCGCCGCGCGTGCTGGTGCTGGGGTCTATTCCGGGCGTGCGGTCGCTGCAGTCGCAGCAGTATTACGCCCACCCGCAAAATCAGTTCTGGCGCCTGATGGCGTCGGTGTTGGATGAGGCCCTGCCGTCAGATTACGGTGATCGCCTGGCCATGTTCGCCCGGCACGGTGTTGCGCTCTGGGATGTGCTTGCGAGTTGCGAGCGTGAGGGCAGCCTTGATGCGGCAATTCGTGGCGAGCAGCCCAATGCCATCGAGGGCTTGCTGGAACACTACCCGAGCATCAACACGGTAGCGCTCAACGGCCGCAAAGCCGGCAGCAGTTTCCGAAAGCACATCACGCCGCTTCGCCCTGTGACGCTACTCGACCTGCCGTCGAGTAGCGCCGCCAATGCGCGGCTGCGATTCGAGCAGAAGTGTGAGCAATGGTGTGGCATGCGTGCCGCGCTGGGTGGTGGCATCGGGTGACGAGCGCGGCGCTGGTGGCCCCGCCAACGCCTGTGCATTGCCTACACCTGGAAGAGATCAAGATCCCGGTTGACGAAGTTCGAGAGGTTCGGCAGGACCGCGTTGACGGTGGTGTCATCCACGCCAAGCCAGGTGCCAAGACTGGCGCTGTATTGTTCGATGGAAACCGAGGGTATCAGGCGCCCGCGCGACTCGGTGTACTCCAGGCCGTCGGGGTTGTATTGCGGCATGCGCCCGATCAGCCTTCTGCCGCGCACGCTGCCACCGGCAACAAAATGGTGGGCACCCCAGCCGTGGTCGGTGCCGGAGCCGTTGGCAACCAGCGTGCGCCCGAAATCGGCGCCGCTGAAGGTCGTGACGTTGTCCCACAGGCCCACCTCCTTCAGCGCATTGCTGAATGCGCGCAAGCCGGTCGATAATGACGCCTGGCGCCACGGCAGATCGCTTGCCTGATTAGAGTGTGTATCGAATCCACCGGCGCCGATAAAGAAGATCTGTCGCCGGGCCCCGAGCGCACGCGACGCGCGGATGGCGTTGGCGACGCGTTGGAATTGGATGCCGTAAAAGCCGCTGGGGAAGCTCGTGGTGAAGGGAGAGAGGCCGTTGTATTCGCTGCCGAATCGGTCAATCGCCGTGAGTGCTCTCGATTGCAGGGCCTGGGCATCGGACGCCATGAAGTGCGTGTGATTGAACGACTGACTGCGAAAGTAGTGGGCGAGTCGCGTGCGCAGCGTGTCCATGGCATCGCTGTAGCCGAGAAGGTGTCTGCGCTCTTCGATCTCCGGCCCGCTGATCGAATCCGATGCGACCTGAAAAATCGAGGTGTCCTCGCCGGATGAAAAGAGCGAGTTTCCGGCGGTACTGATCGACGCGAACAGGTCTTCCTGACCCAGCTGACCCTGGTGTCGCAGCGCGTCCACAAAGCGCCCACCCCAACCGGTCTGCGCGCCCTCGACCGCAAGTCCCTGCCAGTAGTTCTGTTGGTCGTTGTGCGAAAACAGCGAGGGGGGCAGGGCGACGGATCCGGCTTCGTAGCTCAAGCGGTTGGTCGGTTCGATGAGGGGGCCGACGCTGCCGACGAACAACAGATCCTCTTCGTCGAACAAATCGCGCATGTCGGCCATTTCCTGAGGGACAGCGTACTGGCGGCCTTCTGTAGCGAGGTTGTCGAGCGGCGCTAGCGGCAGCAACGCCGTGCGGTCGCGAGACTGGCCGCTGGCTTGTGTTGCATAGGCATCAAAGATATCGGACCGCACGGCACGCAGTTGGTCGTACTCGATCTCATCGTAGGGCAGCACGAAGTCGTTGTGGTCCATGCCGCCAAACATGAAGACACAGACGAGTGCGCGGTAGTCGTCGGTGCCGGTGTTGGCAAAAACCGGGGAGGTGCCCCAGTCGGTCAGGGTTGTGCCACCGAGAGTGAGGGTGGACAGGGCCTGGAGAAACTGACGGCGGTTGAAAGCAGAGGGTCGAGAGGGCATTGACGGGATTCCGATCAGTAGTGACAGCCGAGTCGGCCGGGGTCAGTTCAGGATGGTGTAGTGCGGGGACGTCACGAACATCAGGACCGCAACGTGGACTCGGCGCGAGCGGTCTTCAGCTTCGGACCCTGTCTCGATCGGCATGCCGCTGAGGGTGTTGATCAGAAACTGCTGTTCGTCGGCCGGCATGCGCCCGCCAAGCAATAGCGTGTTCAGGTGGCTGACCAGCTGCTGTGGGGTGTCTGCAAGCTGTAGTTCGGTCTCGTAGTCCGGTGTGAACGGCACACCCGTACCCGCAAAATTGCACGGCTCGAGCCCGAGGAAATTGGAGCCGGTGGAAGTGGGGCAGGTGTAGGTGTTCGGGCGCTCCAACACGAGGTCGGTCATCAGATCGATGTAGCCAATGACCGTGTTGGTGTTGGTGATCTGAAATTCTGGCACAGTGAGGTTCTGGTCGCCTGCGGTTGTCATCGGTGGCACGTAGCCCGGCCGGTAGAAGCCGAACACGGACGGTGAGCGGAAGTAGTCCATCCCCAGAGCGTTACCGGCCTTGAGATCACGGATCCGGTGTGTGCGTGTCAGGAACTCGAGGTTTTCGACCTCGAATGCCCGCATGAAATGCAGGTAGTTCAGCATAGGCTCCCGCACTTTGGTCGGGGCGGCGGCGCTGTGTTGGTCATTGAAGAGCGACGCATCGAGCAGCACCGCGGCGAGCGTGGCCTCGAGATCACCGCGAATACCCGTGCCGAAGCGTGTTTCGTTGGCCGAGACGTACAGACCCGCGTCGAAGGCTGCGGCAACGCGGCGGACATAGTCTGGCTCCGGGTGGCTTGCCGTGAAACGCTGGATCAACTGGCGCGAGATGAACGGGCCGACATTCCTGTGCGAAAAGATGTGGTCGAGTGCCATCGACACGTTGGTCGGTCCGTCGAGGCCCGCGGGCAAGAGGGTGTCGAGAAACTGCTTTGAGCGGGTTGAGTGGTGATCGGCAAAGATCCGCAGGGGCCGTGCTTGCGCTTCTCGGTTTTCGATGCTACTTGACCAGTAGGCGTCCGTGTCGTAGCTGAAACCGGTGAACACCCGTGCCAATTGCGACACATCGGCGTTGTCGTAGGTTGGAATCGGGTTGCCGTCGTTACCCAGAATCGGTGTGCCGTCTGGGTTCAGTTCGTGTAGCCCGATGGTGAAGAGTTGCAGCAGTTCTCGTGCGTAGTTCTCATCCGGTTCTCGGCCGCTGTTCGGGTCGCCCGGTTCGTTGCGCAAGTAGGTCAGCCAGGTCGCCATCGCGGCGGAGTAGGTGATGTCCTGCAGCAGATCCCGGTAGTTGCCAAACGCATGGCGGTTCAGCGCGTCGTGGTAGGCCATACCGCGAAACGGCTCAAAGCCGTTGTCAACGACATCGCCGCCCACCACGAGAATCTGTGAGAGGGCGTATGTCGCTTTCGTGCGCAGTGCTGCGTCCGATTCGATCAAGCCGCGGTGGAGCCGGTATCGGGTGTAGTCACTGAAGGGCGGTCGACCGTTGCCTGTGGCCTCGATGTCCAGCACGGCTTGTGGCATCAGCGGTTCGGGCGACTTGTCGAATTCCGCGCGCAGCCACTCGGCGGCATCGCGGTTCTGCCAGGTGGCGAGGTCGTTTTCGGTTGCGCCCAGTCCGGCACGCGCAAGGAAGCGCGAGACGTCTGCGGCGGTGTGCAACTGATTGGTGGTGTTGGTTCGCACTTGCAGGGCAGCGGATTTCTGGTCCGGGTCGCAGGCGACGAGGGCGCTGGCCAGCAGCGCGGCGAGGAGTGTGTTTTGGGCAGGTGATGCGCGGCGGGTGGTCTGAAGATGGGGCGGATGGTCGAACACTGCAGCTGCATTCAATGTAGCACCTAATTAATACTTGAGACGTGCCGGTATTCGGCAGCTTGATCTTTTCCTTTAGGGATTTTTTTGATGCAAAAGTCAGATGCGCGACTTTCCTGGTCGGCTTGACGGCAAAGGGGACTTAACCCACCGAGGGACATGGCAGACGCCTGCACGCCTCACTGCCGCTGTGGACGCGGGTGCTGGAGGCGCGACCGCCAGCGCGGTACAGTGGTACGCATTCCCCCGATCCCACTTTGAAGGAGCGCAACGATGAAGGTTTTTCTGGGTTTGCTTGCGGGTGCGGCGGTGTTGAGCGGCTGCTCGGCCTTGCCCCAACTGGCCGCACCGACCCCGGCGTGGGACGCTGACCGTGACTATCGACTGACCATTCTGCACACCAATGACCACCACGGTCGATTCTGGCCCAACCGCCACGGCGAATACGGCATGGCCGCGCGCAAGACCTTGATCGATCGAATTCGAGCGGAAGTTCAGGCCGACGGTGGCAGTGTGCTCCTGCTGTCGGGCGGTGACATCAATACCGGTGTTCCGGAATCCGACCTGCAAAATGCAGAGCCGGACTTCAAGGCCATGGTCATGCTCGACTACGACGCCATGGCGCTCGGTAACCACGAATTCGACAACCCGCTCGCGGTTCTCGATGAGCAACAGAGCTGGGTCGACTTTCCGATGTTGTCGGCCAATATCTATGACAAGTCCGGCGACCGCCCCTATCAGGCGTTCGAGATCTTCGAGCAGCAGGGTGTGAAGGTTGCCGTGATCGGCCTGACGACTGAAGACACCTCCCGCATCGGCAACCCCGAGTACATCAGCGAACTCGATTTTCGCGAT
>CALDHJ010000426.1 GCA_937941555.1 uncultured Granulosicoccaceae bacterium
CGTTGACCGTGCTGGAGGCGTCCGGTCGGGCGGTGGGCCTGCCGCCAGGTCAGATGGGCAATTCGGAAGTCGGTCACCTGACGCTCGGCTGCGGCGCCATCCTGCGTCAGGACCTGGTGAAAATCAGTGACGCCTGCACCGATGGCAGCCTGGCACGCAACCCGTCGCTGATAGCGGCGTTGGATGCCGCGCGTGCAACTGATCGGCCGCTGCACCTTGTCGGGTTGGTGTCCGACGGCGGTATCCACAGCCACATCGATCACTTGCTGGCGTTGATTGCCGCCGCGGCAGATCACGGCGTCCGGCCGCAACTCCACATGATCACAGACGGCCGGGACACGGCACCTCGCTGTGCCGAACAGTTCATTGCGCGGGTACAGCCTGCGTTGGCAGACGCTGGTGGGCACATCGGGTCCGTCTGCGGACGGTTCTTCGCGATGGACCGCGACAAGCGCTGGGAGCGCGTTGAGCGTGCCTGGCGGCTATTGAGACACGGTGACGGGGCTGTTGCTGACGACGCACTCGCCGCGCTGGATGTCGCGCGCGCTGCGGATCAGGGGGATGAATTCATCGAACCGATTCGCACCGCGCAGTTCGATGCGATGGCCGCGGGCGATCAGGTCCTGTTTTTCAATTTCCGCAATGACCGGCCACGCGAACTCACCGAGGCGCTCGCACTCGACACATTCGATGCCTTTGATCGCGGTGATACCGGTCTTGTCAATATGACAACCCTGACGCGATACGATTCGGGCTACGACCTGACGGTGTTGTTCGAGAAAGAGCGACCGGGTCAAACGCTTGGCGACGCGGTCAGCGATGCTGGCCTCAAGCAGTTCCGTTGCGCCGAAACCGAGAAGTACCCGCACGTCACCTTCTTCTTCAACGGCCAACGCGAAGACCCGTTCCCCGGTGAGGAACGTGCCCTCGTCGACTCACCCAAGGTTGCAACCTACGATCTGCAACCGGAGATGAGTGCGCCCGCCGTGCGCGACGCGACGCTGGCGGCAATCGACTCCGGCGAGTTCGCCTTCGTGGTCGTCAATTTTGCCAACGGCGACATGGTTGGCCACACCGGTGTCCCGGAGGCCTGCATCCAGGCGGTCGAGGTGGTCGATCAGTGTGTCGGGGTCCTGGTTGATGCTGCCACCCGGGCTGGCATGACCAGCATCATCACAGCTGACCACGGAAACTGCGATCTCTTGCGTGATCCGATTACCGACGAACCGCACACCCAGCACACGACCTTTCCAGTCGCCTGCTGTGTCGTCGATCCGGACAACCCGGTGTTGGTGAACGGGTGCGGTCTGGCGAACATTGCGCCGACAGTGATGAGTTTGATGGGCTTGCCGCCGTCAGAGGGTATGCTGGGGGACATGCTGTTGGAGCCGCTGCCATGACCCTTGCCGCGCCGCCCTGGACAACCGAGTCGGAACTCGCGCAATCGAGTGCTGCTATTGACGCCAATTGGGCGCGTGGCCAATCGCTCTCCTTCACCGGTGTGGCGGGCGTGCACATCGAGGCCGTGTCTGTCCAGGCCGTGCCGGATACCGACTCGGCACCACCGATACTGATGCTGCCCGGTCGGACCGAGGCGTTGGTCAAATACCGTGAGCTCACGCTCGATCTGAACCGTCGTGGACACCCGGTTTACCTGATGGACCACCGCGGCCAGGGCCAGTCGGGTCGTCTGCTCGATGACCCCGAACGCGGCCATGTCGAGGCTTTCTCACACTACGTCGACGATGTCCTTACCTTCATCGACACGCAGCTGACAGGGCAGTCCGAGAGACGCCCTGTGTTGTTCGCCCACTCCATGGGCGGATGCATCGCCGGACGCGTGTTGCAGCGCCGCGTCGATGCCTTTGCAGCTGCCGTGTTGTTTGCGCCGATGTTCGAGATTCAGACCGGCGCCATTCCGGGCTGGGTTGCACGCACCCTGATCCGTTCGCTTGCGGCATTGCCTGTCGGTGAGGGCGGTGAGGGCTACGTGCCCGGCGGCGGCGGGTTTGCGGACATGCCCTTTGAAGAGGGCGGTGTGATTAACCCGCTAACGCACAGCAAAGTGCGGTTCAAACGGTTGATGGCGGACTACGCCGAGTTTCCGGAAACCCGGCTCGGATCGCCGACCCGTCGATGGTTCGAGCTGGCGCAACAGGCGATGGCCGAGGCAGTGCAGGACAGCGCCGCTGTACAGACTCCGACCTTACTGTTCAACGCAGCTGATGATCCGATCGTTGGTGCGAACGGTCAGCACGCTTTCTGTGCTGGCAATCCGCTGATCGAGGGCCCACGCGTTGTGCCCGGAGCGCGCCATGAGCTACTCATGGAATCCGATGCGATTCGATCGGTGGTGCTCGACGAGGCCATGGCGTTCGTCGCGGACGCGCTCAGCGACTGAATTCCGTTCTACTGCGCATTCGAGCCAATCAGGTGACCTGTCCTGGCTCGAGCTGCGAACCGTTTCACGCGGGGTGCGCGATTCGCGTGTCTCGCGTCACGTTTTTTGAGGGCCCTCGTCGAGAGAATGTTTCCCAGTTGAAACACGTTCTGACTGGGGACCCCACATGCCGGCTTGGAGAATTCTGGTTTGCGTCTGTTTTGCGATCGGTTTCGCGTTGTCTTCGCAAGCTGCTCGTGCTGCACACGCAGAGAGCACCGGTGAAGCCAACATTCGAATCACCGTGTCGCATGTGCCGACGCTCGCAAATGTATCGGTATTGGATACAACCTCGTCGTCGCGCCCGGATCAGCCCTACTGCGTGAATGCCAGTGTGCACGCCGCGCCGCACCGGCTCATGTCCGTGGCCGATTCGGCAGCCAGTATCCGGATCGTCCCGGGGGCCGAAACCTGCATCGAGTCTCTGCCTGCCGAAGGGCAACTCAATACCTACCGCATCGTGCCGGAGTGATCGCCGACACCGGAAAGTGACCCTGGTCGCACGGTGCCGCGGCGCTGGTACACTCTGACGATACCCCCTCGAGTATCGGATGTGGCACCCGCAACCCTTCCCAAATTTGGCCTCGGCGCGTCGCTCGCGCGCGTTGAAGATCACTCTCTGCTGACCGGGTCCGGTCGTTACGCCGACGACGCCGCCGCGCAGAGCGATGCGCTGCACGCGGTGCTGCTGCGTTCCCCCTATGGCCACGCGCGGATCGAGCGCATCGACGCCAGCGCTGCACGCGATGTGCCCGGTGTCCACCGGGTCTACACCGCCGAAGACATCGGTCACCTGAACGACTTGCCGTGTACCGCGATGGTGCCGCAGAAAAACGGCGAACGGATCACGCAGCGGGCAATTCCCTTGCTGTGTCGCGACACCGTGCGGCACGTAGGCGATGCGGTGGCGCTGCTCATCGCCGACTCGGTCAACATCGGCAAGCGTGCAGCCGAGCTGATCGAGGTTGACTACGACGCGCTCGACGTGTGCGTCGAGACCGGCGACGCACTGGCGGAAGATGCTGCACTGGTCTACCCCGAGTCGGGAACCAATCTCGCCTTCGAGTCGTTTCTCGGTGATCGCGATGCGACCGATGCCTCCTTTGCCGAGGCGACCCATATCACAACCGTGTCACTCGTGAACAACCGCCTTGTGTGCAACTACATGGAGCCGCGTGCCTGCCTTGCACAATACGATGCGTCTGGTGACGTGTTTGAAATGGAAGTGCCGTCTCAGGGTGTACACGGCATGCGCGATGCGCTGGTCGCGTCGCTCGGAATAGACGCCGACAAACTGCGCGTGCTGACCGGCGATGTCGGCGGCGGTTTCGGCACCAAGGTGTTCTGTTACCGCGAATACCCGCTGTGTCTGAACGCGGCGCGCGATCTCGGTCGGCCCATCCGCTGGACCTGTGAGCGCGGCGAGCATTTCGTGCAGGACGCGCACGGCCGCGACAACCTCGTGACCGCGCGCATGGCGATGGACGAGAGCGGGCGCTTTCTCGCACTCGATGTCGACCTCATCGCAGCGATGGGTGCCTACCTCAATGCTTTCGGGCCGTTCATTCCGTATCTGGGTGTGTCAATGTCGACCGGCATCTACGACATCCCGGCGCTCGCGGCCAACATCCGCGGCGTGTTCACCCACACGACACCAACGGATGCCTACCGCGGGGCGGGGCGCCCCGAGGCGACCTACGTGCTCGAGCGCTTGGTCGACGCCTGCGCGCGCGACCTCGGGCTCACGCCCGACGAGATTCGCCGCCGCAACATGATCCGAACCGAGCAATTGCCGTACAAGTCGGCCGGCGGCCGTCTGTACGACACCGGGGAATTTCGCGAGCACATGGCGTTGGCGATGGAGCGGGCTGATTGGGCCGGCTTTGACGCGCGAGCGAAAGACGCCGAAACACGCGGCCGCTTTCGCGGTATCGGCATGGCCACCTACATCGAGGCCTGCGCCTTTGCCGGCTCTGAACCGGCACACCTCACACTCGGCCTCGACGGCGGCTTCAGCCTGCGCATCGGCACCCAGAGCAACGGCCAGGGCCATGCGACGGCCTACGCCCAGATCGCCGCTGAAGTGCTCGGCGTCGATTACACCGACATCGAGCTGCGTCAGGGCAACACCGACGAACTCGCAACCGGTGGCGGCACTGGCGGCTCGCGTTCGATACCGCTCGGCGGCGCGTCGGCGCAGGTGGCGGCCCGGGCATTGCTCGAACGCATCCGCACGCTCGCCGCCGAACAGCTCGAGGCGGCTGAAGCCGACATCGAACTGCACGCAGGTACGGCCCGTGTCATCGGCACCGACCGCCAGATCGCCTTGGTGACGCTGGCCGCGGCCGCGCCGGACGAAGCCGCGCGCACCGGGATCGGCGATGTGCAGCAAGCCGAGGCGACCTACCCCAACGGCACCCATATATGCGAACTCGAAGTCGATCCGTCGACCGGCATCTGCGAGCTGGTCAAGTGGACCGCGATCGACGACTTCGGCGTCACCGTCAATCCGCTCTTGCTCACCGGTCAGGTGATTGGAGGGGTGGTGCAGGGCATCGGGCAATGCCTGCATGAGCGGGTGGTCTACGACGAGACCGGCCAACTGCTGACCGGCTCGCTCATGGATTACCAGCTGCCGCGTGCGGCCGACCTGCCACCGATACACTTCGAGACTCGCAACGTGCCGTCGACCACCAATGCGCTTGGCATCAAGGGCGCCGGGGAAGCCGGCACCATAGCAGCGGCCCCGGCGGTGATGAACGCCTTGTCGGATGCGCTGATGCGGCGGTATGGCCAGCCCGAGATCGACATGCCGGCGACACCCGGCTTGCTCTGGGAACACATCCAATCCTGCGAGCGCCTGGCCAGTTGACGGCGAAGGGTTCTGTGTGTCGGGTCAATCCCAAGCGTTGCGGGTTCGGCTTGCGACACAGGCGGGCGCGGTGCTATCGCAAGGCGCTTGGGTTGTTCTAGGGGCTTTTGCGACTTGCCAAGCCAGCCCGCGGGGCGCTAGCCTCGACCCATTCTTCGGTGAGAGGTTTTGGCGTGGACTTGCCAGCGGTTCAACTACCTGATCTGACGCAACTGC
>CALDHJ010000427.1 GCA_937941555.1 uncultured Granulosicoccaceae bacterium
GCAATCCTGAACAGGATCAGTGACTTGGCGGTATTGTAGAATTGGCTTTGCGATACCCGATCCGGTATTTGCGCAGAACTGTTTTGCGCGAACGCGGCGTTCTGAAACCGCACGATTCGTCGTGGCAACTGACGGCCGCAACCCCGACCGGAACACTCAACACTCGACCACCGAGCGACAAGCATGGCCCCGACACAAAATGGATTCGACCTGCCCAGACTGGCGCGCGTAACGCAGCATTTCAGCGGCTATGTGGCGCGCGAGCAGCTCGCCGGCTGGTCGTGTTCGGTGCAGCGACACGGCGAGACGGTCTGGACAGCACACCACGGCATGCGCGACCGCGAGGCCGGGCTGCCGGTCGAAGACGACACCGTGTTTCGCATTTATTCGATGACCAAGCCAGTCACCAGTGTGGCCCTGATGATGTTGCTCGAAGAGGGCCACGTCGCGCTGACCGATCCGCTCGCGCATTTCATCCCCGAATTTGCCAACCAGCAGGTCTACCGCGCTGGCTCCTCGGGCGCGCCGGCGCTCGAGCCGGTGAAGGCGCCGATCACCCTTGCTCACCTGCTCACGCACACCGCCGGACTGACTTACGATTTTCTGCACGCCCACCCGGTGGACGCGATGTACCGCGACGCCGGCTTCACCTGGGGCGGGCACCGCACCGCCGATCTGGCCGAGGCCTGCGCGCTCTGGGCTGCGCTGCCGCTCCTCTTTCAGCCGGGCAGCGAGTGGAACTATTCGGTTGCAACCGACGTGCTCGGGCGCGTGATCGAGGTGGTGTCCGGGCAGACGCTCGACGCCTTCTTTCACGACCGGATCTTCGCCCCGCTCGGCCTGCACGACACGGCCTTTCACACCACACCCGAACAACGCGAGCGCCTTGCGGCGCTCTATGTACCAGACGCGGCGCAACGCGCCGTGCGCGATGAGGCAGCCGACCGCCGCGCCCAGCGAGCGCCCCGGCTCCTGAGCGGAGGCGGCGGCCTCTACAGCACCCTGCCGGACTACCAGCGCTTCTGCCAGATGCTGCTCAACCGTGGCGAGCTCGACGGCACGCGGCTGCTCGGCAGCCGCACGGTGGATCGAATGCTTCAGAACCACCTGCCGGGTGGCCGCTGCCTGACCGAATTCGGCCGGCCGCTTTTCAGCGAGACAGCCTACGCCGGCATGGGCTTCGGACTCGGCTTTTCGATCGTCGAGCATCCCGCCGACACGCTCAACCTGTGCAGCCCGGGCGAAGCGGCCTGGGGCGGGGCCGCGTCCACCGGATTCTGGGTCGATCCGCGCGAGCAACTCTCGGTCGTGTTCATGACCCAACTGCTGCCCTCGTCGACCTGGCCGCTCCGCACGGAACTTCGTAATCTGGTGTACCAGGCGCTCGTCGATTGACACCCGAGGGCATGCGATACAATGGCGCACCGCTCCCGGCAGTTCAGGCGATTCCCATGCTTATCGAATTCAAATCGGAACACGACGGCAGCCTCGTGCTCTTCGCCAAGGTCGCAACCCAATTGCTCGAGATGATGGGCACCAGCGCCCGACACGAAGGGGCACTGCGCAGCGAAGATGTGCCCGCGGCACTCGCGAGCCTGAACGCGGCCCTGGCCCAGCGTGAGCGCGCCGAGACCGACGACGACACACAGGACGACGATGACGACATCCCGCTGAGCCGCCGGGCCGTGCCGGTCATCGACCTGTTGGAAAAAACAGTCGCCAGCGGCGGCTACTTCATGTGGCAGGAGAAAGACTGACCGTGGACCTCGAGGCCTACTTCACCGCCGAGGGCGACGCCTTTCGCGTCACCCGCGAACAAGCCAGTCAATTTGCCAAGTCTGTCGCCGGCGACTTCAACCCCATTCACGACCCCGACGCGCGACGCTTCTGCGTGCCCGGCGATCTGTTGTTCAGCCTGCTGCTGAACCGCATCGGGTTGAGCCGCCAAATCAGTGTCGAGTTCACCGGCATGGTCGACGAGAAACACACGCTCCAGCTCGAGCACACCGACACCGACAGCCAACTGGTCGAGGGCGACAAGACCTTCCTCACCGCCAGCCACGACACCCCACTGGACGCGAGTCGCGACACCATTGACGCGCTGACCACCGCCTACGTGAGTTATTCCGGTCAGACTTTTCCGCACATCCTCGTGCCGCTCTGGCGCGAACACGGCGTCATGGTCAACCCGGCTCGGCCGATGGTGATGTACCGCAGCATGCAGCTCACGCTCGATCGCGCCGACGCAACCGAACTGTCGCTCACACCGCGCGACTCGAGCCTGAATGTCGACGGCAAGAAGGGCGCGGTCACACTCGCGTTCAACATCGTCGACGGCGCTGGCGAGACCGTGGGCCACGGCGAAAAACATATGCTGCTCAGCGGCCTGCGCGCGTGGGAAGACGACGCGGTCGCGGGCATCATCGCCGAATACGAATCCGTCAAAACCGCCTGGCAACCTGCCTGACCGCCCCGGAACACACCGAACCATGAGCATTGCCCTGCACAACTTGTCCGCGCTGTCCGACGCTGACCGCGCCGAACTGCTGCTGCGCGCCGACGACGCACTCGACCCCTTCCTTGAGGCGGTCAGACCCATCATTGCCGCGGTCGAAGCCGAGGGCGACACCGCGCTCGCCCGCTTCGCACAGCAATTCGACAAGGCCCCGGTCGAGGCCGACCAGCTCGCCGCCACGCCCGCCGATTTCGACGCCGCGTTCGACGCGCTCGACCCGGCGTTGGTGGACACACTCGGCTACAGCGCCGACAACATCCGGCGCTACCACGAGCAGCAAAAACCCCAGCCGATGTGGATGACCGAAATCCGCCCCGGTGTCATGGTCGGCGAGCGCCACACCCCAATCGACTCGGTCGCGTGCTATGCCCCGCGTGGCAAAGGCTGCTTTCCGTCGGTCACACTCATGACATGCATCCCCGCCGTGGTGGCAGGCGTACCGACGCCGGTGTTGCTGAGCCCGCCCGGCCCGGACGGCGGTATCGACGCCGGCACCCTGGTCGCGGCGAAGCTCGCGGGCGTCGAACAGGTCTACAAGGTCGGCGGCGCCCAAGCCGTGGCCGCGGTCGCCTACGGCACCGACACCGTGCCACGCTGCCGTAAGATCCTCGGACCGGGCAGCCCGTGGCTCGTCGCCGCCAAGCGCCTGCTGGCCGGTCGGATCGACGCCGGTCTGCCCGCCGGGCCGTCGGAGGTCATCGTCATGGCCGACCCAAGCGCCAACCCCGACATTACAGCCCTGGACCTCTTGATCGAATCCGAACACGGGCCGGACAGCTCGGCATTCCTCGTCACCTGGAGCGCGGAACTCGCTGCGGCCGTGCAGGCGAAAGTGCCGGACTACTGGGCGCACATGAGCGACACCTTGTCGGGGTATTCGCGTGAGGTCCTGAGCGGCACCCGCGGCGGTATCGTCCTGGCCGACGGCCCCGAGGACGCCTACGCCTTCATAAACGACTACGCGCCCGAACACCTGCAAGTCTTGTCGAAGACCCCCTGGGAGCACCTCGCCCACATTCGCAACGCGAGCGAAATCCTGCTCGGCGAACACGCACCAGGCTGCATTGCCAACTACATGATGGGCCCCAACTGCGTGTTGCCCACCGGCGGCGGTGCGCACACCTGGTCGCCGCTGAACGTCGGCGACTTCATGAAGTCGCAATCGATCGGCCACATGACCGAGACCGGCTACCGCGAAATGGCACCCCACACCGAACGCTTTGCCCGCTACGAAGGTTTCGACGCCCACGCCAACGCCGTCGGCGTGCTGCGCGACGAGGCGCACAAAAGCGGATCCTGATCACAACGCTGCAGAAAGGCGAGGTGCGCTCGACGCCCGGTCGAGTTCAGGGGCAAGGGTCGCTGTTGGCTTTCAGGCTGATCGCCGTCGCAACGCCGGCGTCGGCGTAGCGGTAGAAGGTGATCGGGCTCGCATCGAAATCCTGCGACAAGTCCGCGCCGCACACCGTGCCGTCACCATCGAGATCCACATCAACGTCGAGGTAGTAGCCCAAGGTATCTGCTACCCCAGCCTGGAACGCGATGCGTTCGAAATCCGTCGCGTCGAGATGCACTGTGAGCGTGTCGCTCGCCGGCACCGCGTCAACCACGGTCAACATCGGGGTTGCTGCCACGTCGGCCACCATGCGATCAAAGCCGAACACCGTGATCCGCACACGCGCGTCGCAATCGACTTCCGCAGGTACGCCGCTGAGCTCGACCGTTATCGGGTGGCTGGAGCCGGGCTCGCCGTTGCCAGAGGCGTCAACCTCCGGGCAATCGTCGCTGCGCAGGTTGACGCTGCCGGTGTCGGTGTTTGTTGTTGGCGTCGCACTGTCGCAGGCGGCCAAGGACACAGCGGCCAGAAATACCGTCATCAGGGTCCACTTCATACGGCACTGCCCTCCGAAAGTGTTGGCTTCGCCACGGCGTCGGCGACCTGGCGTGCAAAAGGGTCACGGGCCGAGACAACAACCGTCTCGAGCCCGAGCCAGCCTGCCATGGCACGCAACTGCCGCGCCATCGCCGCCGCGAGCGGCTCCGGGTCGGCGCCAGCCTCAGCGTAAACACCCGGCACCGCGAGGCAACTCTCGGCTCGGTCCGCGCGCAAATCGGCACGGCCCTGGAGGCGGTCGCCGAGCAGAAACGGCAGCACGTAGTAGCCGAACCGCCGCTTGGCCTCGGGCACGTAGATTTCGATACGGTAGTGAAAATCGAACAGCCGCTGCGCACGTGGGCGATACCAGACCACCGGATCGAAGGGGCTCAGAAAGCACTCCGCCCGCACTTTGCGCGGCACTGTTGTGCCCGGCCGCATGAACCCGGGGCGGTCCCAGCCCGAGACCGCCACTTCCTCCAACGCACCGTCCTCGCACAACTGCGCGACCAGCGGCCGCGCAACCGGCATCGAGAGACGAAAGTAGTCCGCGAGGTCGTCGAGCGTGCCCACACCCAGACACCCGGCCGCACGCAGTAACAGCGCCCGCTGCTGCTCGGTTTTGGCCGGTGCAGGCCCGGTCTCGCCGAGCACGCGCTCGGGCACGTCGTACCAGGTGATGAAGCGCTCGCAACGGCGCGAAATGGCGAGCCGCCCCTGACCAAACAGGCACTCGAGCGCGATCTTGCCACGCGGCATACCCCACCACGGCCCGGTGCGGTTGCCGGGGTCGTTCAGCGTTCTGACCGACTGTGCCCCACCGTCCACGACCTCCTGCAACACCGCATCGAGGTAGCCGGCATTGTCGGCTGCAAATTCACGATAGCCCTTGTAGCGAAACTGTTCGAGGCGAAAGCGCAGGTTGTCGTAGTCCGCGCGCGAGGTCAGCGCCGCCTCATGCGCGAGGAACTCGACGTTCTCACCCGACTGCCAGAGCCAGGCGTCCAGGCGATCGCGGTCGTACGCGCCGAGCCGAGAGAAGACCGGCAGAAAGTGCGAACGACACAACACATTCACCGAGTCGAGCTGCAACACCGCCATCTGCTGCATCACACGCCGAAAGTGCGCCCGCGTCACCGCTCGACCACTCGGCGGTTTGGCTACGCCCTGCGCCACCAGCGCCAGACGGCGCGCGGCGTCAGCCGAGAGCACGGCGCCTCGCCTTCCGGCACACACAATACAAGCTCGGCCGCATCCGGTCTGGGCCTAACAGTGCTGCTCGGTACCTCATGGCATCGCTGGGGCGTAGAGTCGTTGCGGCGGCAGGTGCACCGCAACCGCGTCACCGGTGGCAATCCGGCCTGGTCGCTCGACCCAGGCGGTCACACCCCGGCGACCGCGCGCAGCCCGCGCAAACCCACGCCCCTGGCCCGGGTGGTGTTGCTCGATGATTTCGCCTGGAAACTTGCAGGGCTCGTTCTCCATGTCGACCACAAGCGCCGCGCCACTGGGAAAGATCAACCGTGTCGAGGGCGGCAACTCGGTCAAGGTCGGGATGCCCTGCAGCAACAAGTTTGCGCCCACCCACTCGGGGAGCAGGCTTGCGATACCGAGCTCAGCCGCGATCGCATCGAGATCATCCGCCGCCAGGATCGAGATCTGGCGGGTGTTGCGAATCTCCGTGCCGATGGGGTACTGACGCCGCACCCGAACGCAGGACGCGCGCGTCACACCGTGGTGTACGTCACCCGGGAAACCACCGAAATCAGCGTCGACGCCGTCGACCGGTTGCGTACACAGATCGCGCTCATCCGAATTTATAAGCACTGCTGCCGTGGTCCCGCGCAGGGCCGACTCAATCAATACCGCCATATGACCTCCTGTGGTGTATCGGTTCGACCCACATCAAATCGTGCTCACCCACCACTCAGCCTCGGCGCACATAAGGCAACAGGAACACGAAGCAGGCGACGAGGAAAAACACCCCGCCGATCAGGCTCGGTGTGTCGCCACTGCGCCAACTCGACGCGATGAACCCGCAGGCCGAAATGATGAACAACACCCATCCGGCGATTTCGCAGCGGGTCTTGAAAGGATCGGGACTCGATGACACGTCAGTGTTCTCCAACAAGGGTTCGCAAGATGATGTAGCCGCCAAGCAGCAGCAACGCAATCAAAACCGCACGGCGAAACTGCTGTTCCGACAAGCGCCGCCGCAACCGGCTGCCCAGCCACACGCCGGCGATGGCCGGCACCACACCGAAGGCCGACAGCGTCAGCAGTTCGGCGGTGGCGATGCCGCGGCTGCCGAACGCCAGCAACAGTCCGACGGTTGTCAGCGTAAACAACAGCCCCTGGCATTGCACCTGGCGGTCGCGACCGAGCTGCAGGGCCTGGATATACAGGACGCCGGGCAAGACCGCCAAGCCGCTCAGTCCGGTCATCAGACCGGTCGCAAGTCCGAGGGTCGGGTGACTCCAGCGGGTCTGCCGTGGGCCGGGAATGGGCCAGCGCGGCACCGCCAGCCCGACGATGGCATAGAGCATCACGAGACCGCCGACGAGCAGCGTCAGCGATGTCGGCTCGAAGGTGCCACGCCAGACCACACCGGCCCAGAGGGTCAACGCTGCTCCCACAAAGAAATACCGCAACTCGTGCACCAGCGCCCGGAAGTGGCCGCCCACCGCCGCCTGGTAGAGATTGGTCACCAGTGACGGCATCAACATGAGGACAACCGCCGGATCGGGGCCGAGGGCAAAGGTCAACAACGCAATCGAGACCGACGGCAAGCCGAGACCGACCACGCCCTTGACGGTGCCGGCAATCAGAAACACGGCGCCAACCAGCGCGACCAGGCTCAGGTCCACGAGCGGCGTCTCAGCCCGAGAGTGCCTGGTCGAGGTCGTCGATCAGGTCGTCAGCCGATTCGATGCCCACGGACAACCGCAAGAGGTCTGCCGGAATGGGGCTGTCCGGGCCCTCGATGGTGGCACGGTGTTCGATCAGGCTCTCGACGCCGCCAAGTGAGGTAGCCGGCAGAAACACCTTGCAACGCTTTACTGCAGCCAACGCCGCCTCGCGTCCACCCGCGACACGCAGCGACAACATGCCACCGTAACCGCCCTGCATCTGCCGGGTCGCAACCGCATGGCCGGGGTGACACGTCAGGCCCGGATAGAGTACGGCACTCACCGCAGCGTGGCCGTCGAAGTGTTGCGCGATGGCGAGCGCGTTATCGCATGCGGCGCGCACCCGCAGCGACAAAGTGCGCAACCCGCGCTGCAACAGCCAGGCCTCGAAGCTGCCGAGAATGCTGCCCGTGCGGCCACGCACGGCAACCACGCGCTGCCAGAAGTCATCGGGCTCACGGCACACGGCAACGCCCGCGATCACATCGGAATGGCCATTGAGGTACTTGGTTGCCGAGTGGAACACCAGATCGGCGCCGAGCAACAGCGGCTGGGTCAGGAGCGGCGTTGCGACCGTCGAGTCAACCACAACCCTGGCACCGGCTGCGTGGCCGAGCGCAGCGGCTTGGGCGATATCGACAATGTCCCAGGTGGGGTTGCACGGTGTCTCGATCCACAGCAGCGCGGTCGGCGCCGCGGCGAGTGTCGCGTCGAGGCTGCCGGGTGTGTTTGCATCGAAAAAGTCGAGCTGCAGACCCCACTCGGCGCAGTAGTCGATCATCCAGGCGCGCAGCCCGTGGTACATCACCCGCGGCGCCACGACGCGATCACCGGTTTTTAGGGCTTGCACGATGGCTGCGCCCGCGGCCGTGCCGGAGGCGAAGAGGCGCGCATCGGCGCCACTTTCGAGTGTCGCGATCAGGGACTCGGCTGGCTCCCAGCTCGGCGAATCGTTGCGTGCATAGTCGTATCGCGCGTCACGCAGGGCATAGGTGTGGTCACGGGCGAAAGTCGCGCTGGGTTGCCAGGCCGAGACCACGCTGCCGTCGTTGGCATCGGGCGTCATGCCGCCGTGCGCGAGCAGCGTGGCGGCAGACCGGTCGGGTGTGTCCGTGGGGCGCATGGCGGTCTCTCGGGGCAGGTTGTCGCGACAGCCGCATGGTACACCAGCGCCGAGCCTGTCCCGTGGTGGTGCCCGTCGCCGGGTAAAACCGCGTCGCCTGTGGGCGTGCTTCAGATACCGACGGGCACGCCGCCGGTCACCGGCAGGTTGGTGCCGGTGATGTATCGCGCTGCGGGTCCGGCGAGAAACGCCACGGCGTCCGCCACATCCTCCGGGCGGCCGGCGTCGCCAAGCGCTACACCCGCGTAGCGCCGTGCACGCGTCTCGGCGAGGGATTCGCCTGCCTCGGCGGCGAGCCGCGCATTCGCGGCCAGGTGCATGTCGGTCGCAATGAAGCCCGGGCACACCGTATTGCAGAGAATGCCGTCGCGCCCGAACTCGGCCGCGAGCGTTTTCGACAACCCCACCAGCGCGTGTTTCATCGCCGTGTAGGCACCAAAGCCCGGTTCGGCACCGAGGCTGCCGGTCGAGCCGATGTTGATGATGCGGCCGCCGCCAGCGCGCTGCATACCGGGTATCACGGCCTGCGCCAGGCGCATGGGGCCAAGCAGATTCACCGCGAAGCTCATCTGCCACTCTTCCGGGGTGGTGTCGAGAAACCAGTCGGAACCCGCGAGGGAACCGGCGTTGTTGACCAAGATGTCGACACCGCCGTGATCTCGCTCGATCGATGCCAGGCAGCGCGCGATGGCGCCCGCGTCGGTCACGTCGAGCAGATCGGCCACAGCCTGTCCACCGTCCGCCTCGACGGTCGCGACGAGCTGCTCGAGAAGGGCCCGGCGCGTGACCCGCTCACCTGCGAGCTCGACCTCACCACCGACATCGGTGACCACAACGGTTGCGCCCTGCTCCGCCAGGCGCAGCGCGACCGCGCGTCCGATGCCCGTCGGCGCGGACGCGCCAGTGACCAGGGCCGTCTTGCCCGAGAGTTCTGTCATGCCCCGCCTCCGTATGTGTCAACCGCTCACAGCGCTGTGCACGCTGCCTTGTCCGATTCAAGGTGGCGCCACACTGAGCGGTTTGCAACGGTAAGCAGCAGGACTTTTCGCCGGTACAAAAAAAAGCCCGGTCAGTGTGACCGGGCTTGCGGGTGTCAGACCGACGGTCGTCGGCTTGCGTTCAGGCACGCCAGAACGGTTTGTTGACTTCGCGCATTACATCGCCCGGGTTCAGGCCGATGTCTTCCCACATGCGGGCGTCCATGCGAGCGAGTTTGGTGCGCGATGCAGAGCGCTCCATCCAGAGGCCGACGGTGCCGGCGAGACGGCGGACGCCATCGTTGAGGCCGGTGTGGGGACGGCCGGTCAATTTGGCCGCGTTGCTCAAAGAGGTCATGCTGTTCAACTCCAATACAATGTGATTTCCGGACCCCCTGTAGAGCGGCGATCCGGCTTGTTTCAGGAGGCTAATCTAGTGCCTGAACTCAACCAAAACAGATACAGATATGGCGAATGTCAACCGTAACAGTTCAAACGCGCTAGACTAGGCAAAAGACTTCCTGAAATCCCATGAATAGTGCTGAATAAAGCATGCAAGAAGACGGAAAACACCTCTACGAAAAAGTGGCAGAAGTCGTCGGAAATATGGTGCAGACCGGCACCTTGCGACCCGGTGACAAAGTGCCGTCCCTGCGCGCACTGAGCCGCAAGCTGAAAGTCAGTGTCGCCACCGTCATGCAGGCCTACCTGCTGCTCGAGAACCGCGACCTGATCGAGTCGCGCCCGCAGTCCGGTTTCTATGTAAAAGTCAGTCGCGATCGTTTGCCCGCTCCACGTCAAAAACGCAATCGCTCGCAAACCCCGCGCAAAGTGCAGTTCGGCAACACGGTCGAAACCATTTTCGCCCTCGCCAACCAGTCGGATGTCGTGCCGCTCGGGGTTGCCAACCCCGCACCGGAACTCCTGCCGCTGCACGCGCTCGGGCGCGCGGTGCGCGAAGTCATGGCCCGCGAGACCGACCACGCAATCAGCTACGACTTCCCGCCCGGCGTGCCCGAGCTGCGGCGCCAGATCGCGCTGCGAAGCGCTGACATAGGTGTCGACGTCGACGCCGACGAAGTGCTGATCACCAACGGTGCAACCGAAGGGCTCATGATCGCGCTGCAATCGGTCGCGAAGGCGGGCGACGTGATCGCGGTGGCGGCGCCCGCCTACTTCACCGTGCTGCAGATGATCGAGAAGCTCGGGATGCTGGTCGTCGAGGTTGAATCCGACCCTGACACCGGTGTCGATCTCGACGCGCTGTCGGACTGGTTCGAGCGACAGCCAATCGCCGCTGTCGTGGTCTGGGCCAACTTCGCCAACCCGACTGGCGCGCTGATGTCGGACGACAACAAAGCCGCGCTAGTGGCGCTGTGCAACCAGCACGACACACCGCTGATCGAGGACGATGTCATGGGCGACCTCGCCTTCAACGGCGGGCGGCCACGCAACTGCAAGGCCTTCGACACCCGCGATACGGTGATTACGGTGTCGTCCTTTTCGAAAACGCTCGCGCCGGGCTTCCGGGTCGGCTGGACCCTCGGCGGGCATTACCACGCAGCCATGATGCAACAGAAGCAGCTCAACAGCTCCGCAACCAGCAGCATCACCCAGCTAGCAACGGCCCGTTTTCTCAAGCACGGACACTATGACCGCCACCTGATACGCTTGCGGCGGGCCTATCAGAGCCAGGTGCAACAACTGCGCTTCGGCATCGCCGAGCACTTCCCGCCTGGCACGCGGGTGTCGGACCCGAGCGGCGGATTTGTCATGTGGGTCGAGCTGCCCGCGCAAACCGACTCGCAGCTGGTCTACGAGAAGGCGTTGCGCTCGGGCATCAGCGTGACACCCGGCCTGCTGTTTTCATCCACCGGCCGCTACAACAACTACCTTCGGTTGTGTGCCGGCCACCCCTGGAGTGACACCATGCAGGACGCGATCAAGACCCTCGGCCGCATCGTCACGCGGCTCGCCCCATGATGCGCCGCCTGCTCGCACCGCTCGCCCTGATCGGACTGCTGGTCGGTTGCGATTCCGGCAGCGTCGCCGGCTGCGTCGGGCCATTGTGTTTCGCCGGCAACAACCAGAGCACCTGCGATGACACCGGTCAGTGTCTGTGCCCGAGCGCAAGCGCGCTCGACCTCGCACTGCCAGATGCCCTGACCACGCTGCGCGCCAGCGCCCGCAGCTGCGGGTCGATCAGCGAAGCCAGCGCCTCGAGCCTTGTCTGGGACGCCACTCTCGATGCGGCCGCGACCGCCCACGCCGACGACATGCGGCAATTCGGCTTCACCGACCCGACCGGCTCCGACGGGCTCGATGTCAGCAACCGCGTCGCCGCCGAAGCCGCGGCCAGTTTTCGCTATGACACCACGCTGCACCAGCTCGTCACCGACGGTAAATCCTCGCTCTCGGATGCGCTCGACGCCTGGGTTGCAACCCCCGCCGCCTGCAGCGCGCTGATGTCGCGCGACGTGAGCCACGCAGGGCTGGCCTGCGCCGGCAACACCAGTGGGCGCGCCAACGTCGTCAACCGCTGGAGCCTCGTGCTGGGCGGAGAGTGACCTGATAGCATTTACCCTTTGACCTCGAGGAATGTCCGTGGACTTTGCCAGCGAAATCAACCGCCGCGACTCAGACAGTGTGAAATGGCGGCTCTACAAAGACCGCGACATCATCCCGCTCTGGGTAGCCGATATGGATTTTGCCGTCGCACCCGAGATCAAGGACGCACTGCAAGCCCGCCTCGACCATGGCGTCTACGGCTACGCTGATGCTACCGAGTCCGTGGTGGAGGCGACGCTCGGTCACCTCGAGCGCGACTACAACTGGACTGTCGACCCGGATTGGCTGGTCTGGCTGCCGGGAGTCGTGCCGGGCTTGGCAATGGCCTGCCGAACCTGCAGTGAGCCCGGCGACAAGGTGATTGTCTCGTCGCCGGTCTATTACCCCTTTCTGGTGGTACCCGAGGTCGCCGAACGCACGGTGTGTGACGTGCCACTCACGCGCGACAACGGCCACTGGCGCTACGACCTCGACGCGCTCGAGGCCGCGGCCCGCGACCCGCGCGCGACCATGATGATCATCTGCTCGCCGCACAACCCCGTCGGCCGCTTGTTCTCGCGAGACGAACTCGCCGCCGTGGTCGAGATCGCGCGTCGCCACGGTGTCACGGTTGTCTCCGACGAGATCCACGACGGCCTGGTGCTGGAACCCGGCCTGTCGTTTACCCCGACAGCCGTCGCCGCGCCCGAACACGCCGGTGACATGATCACCCTCATGAGCCCGAGCAAGACCTTCAACCTCGCCGGCCTCAACGCGACCTACGCGGTCATCCCCGATGCCGAGCGCCGCACCACATTCCAGCACCACATGAAGGGACCGGTCATGCGCCCGAGCCCCTTTGCACTCACGGCAACTGAAGCCGCCTATTCAAAGGGACACGCTTGGCACAACGAGCTGATCGCCACACTGCGGGCCAACCGCGATCGCCTGATCGCCGCGGTCAACGCCCTGCCCAGTGTCCACATGGACCCGATCGAGGCGACCTACCTCGGCTGGATCGACGTCAGTGCACTGCGCCTGAACGACGCGCCAGCGTGGTTTGAAGACAAGGGCCTGGGGTTCTCGCCGGGCGCGCCCTTCGGCGACGATCGATTCGTGCGCTGGAATTTCGGCTGTCCACCGGCCACCCTCGAACGCGCCATCACCCGCTTTGAAACCGCGGTGTCCGAGCGCGCTCACGAGCTCGGTCTTGGCTGAGGACACCCGCCCGACGCCACCTGACAGGGGCACCTGATGCCGTTGTGGATCGCGTGCACCCTGATGGCTGCTGCGTTGCAGTCGCTGCGCACTGCCGCGCAGAAGCAACTCGCAACCACGCTCTCGCCGATGGGCGCAACCGCCGCGCGCTACCTGTTCGGCCTGCCCGTCGCCGCAGCCTATCTGCTGGCCGTGTTGTTCGCGCAGGACGCACAGCTACCGGCGCTCAACGGCCGATTCGTCGGTTATGCCGTCGCCGCCGGGGCCGTGCAGATTTTTGCGACCGCGGCCATGATCGCGGTGTTCTCCAGACGCAATTTCGCGGTCGGCACCGCCTTCGCCAAAACAGAAGCCCTGCAATCGGCCTTGTTCGGCTTCATCTTCTTCGGTGCGGCACTCGGCGTGCTCGACTGGATCGCCGTCGCCATCGGGGTGGTTGGTATGTTGGCACTGAGCGCCAACCAGATTGCCGGAGGCAAGTGGCGCAACCCGTCAACCCTCTATGGGCTCGCGAGCGGCGCCGCCTTCGGCTTCACCGCACTCTGGCTGCGCGAAGCAAGCCTGTCGCTCGACAGCGGACCGCTGGTCAGCGCCGCAACCACACTCGTCTTCATGGTGGCGGTGCAAAGCGCCATGTGCGTGGTCTGGCTTGTCGCCCGCGAGCCGGGCCAGCTTGGCGCACTCGCCTCACTCCACCGCCTGGGCTGGTTTGTCGGCCTTACCAGCGCACTCGGGTCAGCCGGCTGGTTCACCGCCATGACGCTCGAAAACGTCGCACTGGTCAAAACCGTGGGTCAGATCGAGATCCTCTTCACGCTGGCAATCACACGGCGATTTTTCAAGGAGGCAATCAGCCGCGCCGAATACCTCGGCATCGGTCTCGTGGTGTTGAGTGTCGTGCTGGTGGTGCTGTAGTTCGATTCTCAGCGACGCCAAAACGGCCACCGGCTCGGCCGCGGAGCCGAGGTTGGGTCGGCAGGCTCTCGGCTCCAGCTGTCAGCGGGCAACGGCAGGGCTCAACGCCCTCGCGGACTCTCGCAACGGCGAGTGGCCAATCGCCCGCCAGAGACCGAGATTCTCGACATCACGTCGTCTCCCACCCGGCACGCCTACCGCCGGCGCGCGATCGCGAAGCTGCTGATCAAAGCGTTCTTCGAGCCACGCGTAGAGCGCAATATCGAGCTGATTGGCGGCTTCAATACGCTTCTTCATAACCGGATTGAGCACGTTGGACGCCGGACGCCGCCCACGGTTGATATGAAAGGCGGTCAGGTTGATGCCGAGTGCCAGCCTGAGCGCCAGCAGGGTTTCGTCGTAGCGCTCCTGCAGGCCAACGACCGACACGCAGTGTTCAATGTTGCGCTTCGCCGTGTCGAGCGCCGCATCCGGGCAGCGCCCCGGTTCCAAGCCCAGACCACTGAATCGACGCACCATGCCGTTGTCGAGTTCGGGTGATTGGCACGCGAGGAATTCACCCATGGCGGATGAACCGGCTATCCAGGGCAGGAAGTCGGCAAAAAAATCCGGTGCGATCCGATCGTCAAACAATGACTGAAACGAACACGCATGTGACTGGCAGTGTTGTCGAAAGCCCCGTCGATACCGCAGAGCATAGTGGTACAACGAGACGATTCGGTCGACCGGGTTGCGCACGATGGATACGTACACAGTGGGTTTTTCCAGCCACTCGTGCAATCCGAAAGGGAAGTGTCCTGCAAACACGCTGTTATCCGGTGCAAGCAGGATGCGTTCTATTTCCTCGAGATTGCGGTGTTCGGCTGAGAGATTATACAAGTCCGCCATGCGAAGCCCGTAGTGCTCACACATGCTGGCAAACAGCGACATGCCACCCGTTTTGGGGATGTGCATGAATATCAGGGGATTCTCGCGACCAATCACTTTCAGTCCTGTGCATCCTGACGGGATACCACGCTGCGCATGCGCAAACCCACGGCACTTGCACGCGGGTGCAAGTGCCGCAGACTGCGCGTTAAACGCGCAGCAACTACAACCTCATGAACCGAACACGTTGAAGTCGCGCTTGAGCACCATGCGTCCGATGGTGTTGCTATCGACACCCGCTTCATCCGGATCGAGCTGTTGCAACTCGAAGTACATGAGCGTCTTGTCGGCAATGTCCCATTGGTAGCCAAGTGTCATGGATGTCGGTGTGTTGGTCGACTGGTCTCGGCTGGTAAACAGCCCATACATATTCTTGTACCAGGCTGTCACCGTCACGATGGTGTGGTCATCGGTGTCGTTCACAAACTCCTGATCAGCGACCTGAAACACCGCAGAGAGGTTGGCATCCCCTAGCGCGCCAGTCGCTGCGATGCCGACAAGGGTTCCCCCCTCGTCCGCACCGTCATCTGCTCTCGCGGTAACGCCCGCCCCGAGCGTGAAAGACCCCGCGTCGTAGGTTGCGCCTAACTCGAGATCGTCTGCGACATCGTTGCCCTCGTCACCGGAGTCCGCCTGAATAGAGGCAGCGTAGGTGATCGGCCCCGAGCCTCCAGAGTATTTCAAGACAGCCGGCACGCGAGCGCACTCCTCTTCGAGAAAGCAGCTGCCCCACCACGCCACGTCCCCCTTGCCGGTGACCATGTCGTAGAACGCGGTGTACTGCGCACCAATCTTGACCGTGCCGAATCCACCCTGAATGCCACCCCAAACCTGTCGGGTGCGATCAAAGCCACCAAATTCGCGGCTGCCAGAGGTGGTATTGGGGTTGATGCCGACCTCGACTCGACCGATTCCGGTCAAGCCCTCCCCGATCTCTTCACTGGCAGACATGATGAAACGAGAGCCGAAATTTCGGATCGACAGATCGTCGTTCCCCGTACTGTCGTCGAACAAACCACCGATGCGCACGCTACCGGTGATCGATGTCTCGGCTACTGCGGGCCCTGCAATGGCTGAACACACCGCCAACGCCAGTACACTCTTCAGATGTTTGTGCTTCATGGGTCAACCTCTTTCGTCGATGGAGTTGTGCCATCAAAATGCACAACGGCTTGAGTCATGCCGATTCGTGTCCGACGTGACAAACTCCGTGGCTTCGCCAAAAAGACGAGTGCCCTACGACCCGGTTATAGCGGTGGCCCTGTTCTGAACCTATAAGCGTTTTCCTCACCTCGCGGTCGTACTTACAGAGAAATGCGTACCGAAAAAAATGGAATTTCGGGCAAATAGCCCGAGCGCTCCAATGCGGTGCCGCTCCGGGTTATCGTGAAGCAAACCCCTGACTGGGAAAGCAGTTGGCGAAGCCGTGGGCACTGCGCACAAACCCGTTGCACGCACCCTTTTAGACCAGGCTTGTCTTATAAAAGGGAACGGTGCAAAGGGATGCGCCTTACACCGAAATGAAGCTCGGCGGCATCACCCTGCGATCGAAAGGAGACTTGCGGACACCGCGCCATCGCACTGCCGCGATGGACCTGACGCGGATGAGAATGGCGTCAGGTGTTGTCGAGGCGGATGGCGTTGGCGCCAATGGCCTCTGTCAGCGACAGCGTCATGCGCGCCGTTGCGCCCCAGAGGTTCTCGCCGTCGTAGTCGGCGAAGTAGACCACCGGGCGGTCCCGCCAGAGACGGCTCCAGTGATTGTCCGGGTCTTGCAGCCAGCTCAACGGAATGCTGAACAACCGCGCCACCTCGGCGGCTTGCAACACGGGTTCGAAATCGCCTTCGAGCACAGCCACCACGGGGGTCACCACAAAGCCGGTGCTGGTGTCGCTGTCGGGGAGTTGGCCGATGACGCGCAGCTTGTCGCGCGGCAAGCCGATTTCTTCTTCGGCCTCGCGCAATGCGGTGTCGGTCAGGTCGGTGTCAGCGTCTTCGACGCGACCACCGGGAAAGGCCACC
>CALDHJ010000428.1 GCA_937941555.1 uncultured Granulosicoccaceae bacterium
GGGTCATTCGCGCTCGGCGGTGTGTTTGCTGCGCTGTTCGGCATGAGTTCGGTGTACGCAACCGAACGCGGATTCAGCGTCGCCGAGGTGTCGACCTTCATTACTGCGATCTACGTCGGCGGGATGGTGTTGCAATACCCCATCGGCTGGCTCTCCGATCGCCTAGACCGGCGCGTGTTGATCATAGGGGTCACAGCCATCTGCGCCGCGGCCTGCGCGTGCGTCTACTACGTCGAAAATACCTTCAGCAATCTGCTGGTCATCGCTTTCATACTCGGCGGCACATCCAACCCGCTCTATTCGCTGTTGATCGCCTACACCAACGACTTTCTCGACAACGACCAGATGGCCGCCGCCAGTGGCGGACTGATATTCATCAACGGCTTTGGCGCCATGGCGAGTCCGGTGATCGTCGGTGCAATCATGACAAGGCTGGGACCAAACGGCTTCTTCGCTTTCGTCGGCGTTCTGATGTCGGTTGTTGCGGTGTACGGCCTCTACCGCATGACCCAGCGGGCAACCGCCGATGAAACCGGTCCGTTTGTCACGGTGCCAACGCGCCTGTCGCCGGTGGCTGTGGAAATTGCCGCCGAAATCGCCATCGAAGAAGCGGAGCTGCTGGAAGAAGAAGCCGAGAACGAGGACGAGCCCCCGCGCTGACAGGTGCAGGCCCGCTCATCCGCAACGGCCGGGCTCAGAGAAACAACTCAAGCGTCGGTTCGCTACTGCCCAGCGTGGCTTTTCGCCGCTCCAAATATTCGGTCATCGCCTCGAGACGCGCGGGATCGAGCGTCGGCGCTTCGAACTCTTTGACCACGCGCTGCCAGATTCCAGTGGCGCGTTGCGTTGCATCCTCCGCGCCCGCCAGCTGCCAGTTTTCCTGGTTCTGCCAATCGCTGAGAATGGGTTCGTAGAACGCGTCCTTGTAGCGCGACATGGTGTGTGCCGCGCCGAAAAAATGCCCACCCGGGCCGACCTCGCGCATCGCGTCAAGACCGATCTCGTCGCGGTTGACGGTGATCGGTTGCAAGGTCGCGTTCATGTGTTGAAGCATTTCGACATCGATCACGACTTTCTCGAATGAGGCGACCAGCCCCCCTTCAAGCCACCCGGCCGCGTGGTAGATCATGTTGCCATGCCCCATGACCGCTCCCCACAACGCCATTTGCGTTTCGTACACGGCCTGGGCATCGGCTGTGTTGCTGGCGTTGCAGGCACTGGTCCGATACGGCAGCTTGTAGCGCCGTGCAAGTTGGCCACCGGCGATATTCGCCAGGCTGTTCTCGGGTGTGCCGAAAGCGGGCGCACCCGAACGCATGTCGACGTTGGACGTGAAGCCCCCGTAAACGACTGGCGCACCTGGCTTCACCAGCTGCGTCAGCGCAATGCCGATCAGGGCTTCCGCATTCTGCTGAACCAGAGCACCTGCCATGGTGGCCGGTGTCATGGCGCCCATGAGGGTGAATGGGGTCACGACCGTGACCTGGCCGAGTTGAGCCATCTGCATCAGCCCATAGGCCATGGCGTCATCGAGCTTGCGGGGCGAATTGACGTTGATGTTAGTGACAACGGACGGACTGTCGGCTATCCCCTCGAGCGTCTCACCCCGCGCCAGCGCGCAGAGCTCAACCACATCCCGGGCGCGCCCCGCACCGATGCCGGTGGCGAGAAACACCTTGTCCGACAAGGTCAGATTGGCAAGGGTGGTGTCGAGGTGTCGGTTGTTGGCCGGCAGGTCGGTCGGTGCAATGGCCTGATTGCCGAAAAACGAAATCACGTTGAAGCTCTGGCCAAGCTTGATCAGGGTCTGGTAGTCGGCGAAGTTTCCGGGCCGGCGACCCTGCACGCAGTCGTGCACGTTCGGTGGCCCCGAGACGAGCCCGAAGTGGATCACGTTTCCGCCGATCTCGATATTGCGATCGGGGTTGCGCGAGTGCAGCGTGAAGCGCTCGGGGGCGGTTGCTATCAGCTGCATGACGAGTGCGCGATCCATACGCACAATGCCATCTTCAACACTGCAACCCGCCACCTTGAACAGACGCAAGGGCTCCTCACCGAGCACCTCGATGCCCTGTTCTTCAAGCAGGTCGAGCGAGGCCTCGTGAATCAGTTCCAGCTGCTCGTCGTCGAGCGCAGGCAGTGGCGCAAAGCGGTTGCGCAGGTTGCCGAACGGCAACTGCGGCAAGGCGCGTGGCGCCACCAGTGCATCGCTACTGCGTCGACGTCGACGGCGGCGTTCGGTGCTCACGATCAGGCTCCTCCGGGATCTGGATTCAGCGCACCAGCCAATGGCAGACAATCCACGGTCGCTGCGGTACCCGGGCAGTGTTACCCCTGAGAGCCAATACCACTACCATGATTTGGTCGATATCTGTCATATTCGGGCAACCGCTCGCACTGCAATCGACCGGCCCACTATGGGCCACGCGCCCGCCATGACCTGCCAGATCACCTTCTGCCTCGCCCCGACCTTCCCGCTCTTCGGCCTCGCGTCTGCGGTCGAGGTGCTGCGCCATGCCAACCGCTTCGCCGGGCGTGCCCTGTACGACTGGAACCTGCTCTGCGAACACGGTGACAGCGTGCACGACAGCAACGGCCTCGCTCTGGCCGCGCGTCGCGCCGACGCCACTGCCCCAGACCCGGACGTCGTCTTCGTGGTGGCGGGATACGAGGTTGATGCGACAGCCCTGCCCGCACTCACGCAGTGGTTGCGACGCCAGGGGCGTCGCGGCGTCCCGCTCGGCGGCATCTCGAATGGCGCCTTCATCCTCGCCGGTGCCGGGTTGCTCGATGGCAGCGCCGCCACGGTGCACTTCGAAGACTTCAGCGCCTTCCACGACCGTTTCCCGGCGGTGCGGGCGCGCTATCAAAGAACCGTAATCGAACGGGCGCGGCTCAGTTGTTCCGGGGGAACGAGTACGTTGGACCTCTTCATCGAATGGGTCCGGCGGGAACAGGGGCAGGCACTCGCCAGCCGGGTCTCACAGCAGATGCTGCTGCAATCGCTGAGCACGCCGGACGGGGCCGAGGTGCCGACTGTTTTCGACGGCAGCCACCGGTATTCCGCACCCGTGCAACGCGCGCTGGATGTGCTCGAGGCCAGCCACCACGAGCCCTTGAATGTGTCGGGGCTCTCGGAGCGCGTCGGCCTCAACCGACGCGAACTGCTGAGACTGTTTCAACGCGAACTCGAGATGACACCGGGACAGGCGCTGCGCATGCGCCGCCTGCAACGCGCGCGTTCGCTGGTCCTGCACAGCCACTTGCCACTAATCAACATCGCCAGCGCGGTGGGTTTCTCGAGTCAGTCACACATGACCGACCACTACCGCAAACACTTTGGCTGCACCCCGGGCAAAGACCGGCAAGGCAACCAGGGCCGTCAGCCGACGGCGTCTGCCAACGCTTGACCCAGCGCGCTGGTGGTCGCACTGCCGCCCATGTCCGGGGTCAGGGCATCGCGCGCACTGAGTACCTTTTCGATCGCTCCGAGTATCGCGTCGTGGGCGTCGCGGTGACCGAGGTGATCGAGCATCATTGCACCTGACCACACCATGCCGATGGGGTTTGCGATGCCCTGCCCGGCGATATCCGGCGCCGAGCCGTGGACCGGCTCGAACATCGACGGGTACGCCCGCTCGGGATTGAGGTTGGCACTTGGCGCGATGGCGATGGTGCCGGTGACCCCCGGGCCGAGATCGGAGAGAATGTCGCCGAAGAGATTGGATGCCACCACGACATCGAAATGATCCGGTCGGTTGACGAAGTGCGCGCACAGAATATCGATGTGGTACTGATCGGTATCGCGGTGCGGGTATTGCGCCGACATGGCCGCAAAGCGCTCGTCCCAGAACGGCATGGTGTGAATGATGCCGTTTGATTTTGTCGCAGATGTCACACGCCGGGCATTGCGCTGTTCGGCGAGTTCGAAGGCGAAACGCATTACCCGGTCGCAACCGCGGCGTGAGAAATTCGCCTGCTGAAATGCCACCTCGTGCTCGGTGCCGTCGTACATGCGACCGCCGACGTTCGAGTACTCGCCTTCGACGTTCTCGCGCACGACGAGAAAATCGATGTCACCGGGCTTGCGGTTCGCAAGGGGACAAGGCAACCCATCGAACAAACGCACCGGGCGCAGGTTGACGTACTGATCGAACTGCCGCCGGATCGGAATCAGCAGACCCCAGAGCGAGACATGATCCGGCACCCCGGGAAAACCGACAGCCCCGAGATAGATCGCGTCGAAATCACGCAGCGTATCCAGCGCGTCATCCGGCATCATGGCGCCAAGCTCGTGGTAACGCTCACAACTCCAATCGAAGTGTTCGTAGTCGAGCTCGATCCCGAAGCGACCGGCAGCGGCATCGAGTACACGCAGCCCCTCCGGCATGACCTCTTTGCCAATGCCGTCGCCTGCGATGACTGCGATGCGGTGTGCCATGTCGAATTCCTCTGTCAGGGCGCGTCGATCACGCGCAAGTTGTCAATTAGACGTGCCTTGCCCAACTGCGCCGCGACCAGCACGACCCAGTCAACCGCCGACTCACTGTCGTGTGGCGACTCGAGGTCTGCGGTGCTGCGGACTGTAAAATAATCCGGTTTGAACCCCGCGTCTGCCAAGCGGCGGATGCCTGTTTTCTCAAGCGCGGCAATGTCGCGCTCGCCGTCTCGCAAGGCCTGTGCACAGGCGCACAATGCGCGATAGATTTCGGCCGCTTGCGCCCGCTCGGTATCGCTGAGGTATCCGTTGCGCGAGCTGCGCGCGAGGCCACTCGGTTCACGCGCCGTGGCAGCTCCCACCACGTCGACCGGCAGGTTCAGGTCTTCGGCCATGCGCTTGACGACCAGCAGCTGTTGAAAATCCTTTTCGCCGAACACCGCGACGTGCGGCTGCACCAGGTTGAACAACTTGCAAACCACTGTCGCTACGCCGACAAAGTGGCCACTGCGGTGCGCGCCTTCGAGAATGTTGGTGATCCCGGGGACATCGACGGTGGTCGCGTGCGCCATACCGCGCGGATAGATCATTGAGTCGTCAGGGACAAACAACGCATCAGCACCGAGGGCTTCGAGCTTCTCGATATCTTCTTCGAGTGTACGCGGGTAGCGGTCGAGATCGCCGGTACGGTCGAACTGCAGCGGGTTGACGTAGATACTGCAGATTGTGCGGTCGCAGCGTGTGCGCGCCAGATCCAACAGCGAAAGGTGACCATCGTGCAGGTTGCCCATCGTCGGCACGTAGCCGATCGTCTGACCCTCGGCGCGCCAGGCTTTGCGTTTGGCGCGCATCTCGTCAATCGATTTCAGAATGTCCACGGCATCACTCGAACGCGTATTCCGCGGTGGGGAATGTGCCGTCGGCAACTTGCGTCACGTAGGCATGCACCGCGTCTTCGATGCCAGTGGCTTCAGCCATGTAATTCTTCGAGAACCGCGTGCGTTTGCCGGGTGCGATGTCGAGGATGTCGTAGAGCACCAGTATCTGACCGTCGCAATCCGGGCCGGCACCGATACCGATCACCGGCACCGACGCTGCCTGCGTGATCTCGGCGGCCAGCGCCATGGGCACGCATTCGAGTAGCAGGATATCGGCCCCGGCCTGCTCGAGCGCGAGTGCATCCTCGCGCAGCTTGCTCGCCGTTGCATCGTCACGCCCCTGCACCCGATAGCCGCCGATCTTGTGCACGGCCTGCGGGGTCAACCCGAGGTGCGCGCAGACCGGGATACCACACTCGCTGAGCCGCCTGACCATATCGAGCTGCAGCTCGCCCCACTCGAGCTTGACCACTTGCGCGCCACCCTCTTTCATCAGGCGCGCCGCGTTCGCAAGGCAGGTCTCGGGGGTGGCGTAACTCATGAACGGCATGTCGACCATGAGCATCGGTCGGCGCATGCCGCGGGCGACGAGCTGGCTGTGATAGATCATGTGGTCCATGGTGACCGGAATCGTGGTTTCGACTCCCTGCACCACCATGCCGAGCGAGTCACCCACCAGCACCACGTCCACCCCTGCGCGGTCGAGGACGCCGGCAAAGGCCGCGTCGTAGGCGGTAAGGCACGCGAAACGCTGTGCGTTTGCCTTCATCTTCTTCAGTGTCGCCACCGTAACGGCGGCGCCATCTGCTTGCGCGCTCATTGGCTCTGCCCTGCCCATGTATTCGGAATTGTATTGTTGCGCAGCACGCAGTGACACGCCAGTGCTGTACCCCTGTCAGCGCAGCAGGGTCTCAAATGCCTCTCGGCGGTCCGCATCCGATCCGTCGAGCAGCGTCAGCAGCCGGAGACTCAGGGCACGGTAAACCGCCGCGGCGCTCGGGTCACGTGCATCGAGCTCGGCGAGTTGCGCCGCGACCGTATCGAGATCCCCGCGGCTCAGCGGACCACTCAGCGATGCGGCCGTGCCACGCGTTGCCACGTTCTGTATCACGCCGCCGGCGAGGTCGGCGAAAACGGCGCGCGCCGTGTCTTCGGGCAGACCGGCCGCACGCCATCCCGCAATGGCCGCATCCGCGAGGCCCACAAGGGTGTTGCCCGCCAACACCGCCGCACCGTGGTAGGCCGTCTTGGCCGCACCATCGATCCGTATGCAGTGACCGCCCAGGACCGAGAACCAGTCTTCGAGCAACGATACCGCCTCGGCGTCGCCCTCGAGTCCGCACCAGGTACCATCGAAGACGAGGTTCTCATCACAGGCCGGGAAGCTGCGCAGCGGGTGGCCGCTCGCAACCGCGAGACCAATCTCGCGCAGCGGTGCCAGCGCCTCACTGCTGAGCGCGCCTGAGAGGTGCAGCGCGACCCCGTCCGAAGCACTTCTGCGCTCACGGGCAAGCTGCGTGGCCACCTCGGCGATCGAGCTGTCCGGCACAGCAACGACCCAGACGTCGACCTCCGCAACCTCGGCAAAGTCCGTGACACTTGGACAACCGAGCCGCTCTGCCAGCGGGTGAGCGGTTTGGCGCGCATAGACGGCCTCAAAGGAAAGCACGCCGGCACGCTGCCAGGCCAGCGCCAGGGACCCTCCTGCCCGCCCGGGCCCGATCAGACACGCGCGCGGTGTGGGCGAATCAGTCGCCATCTTCACGATCACTCTATCTCTCTTCCAGCGCGATGATCCGACCGCATCGAGCCAGCCGGGCCCAGCCGATTTTTGGCCGGGAATT
>CALDHJ010000429.1 GCA_937941555.1 uncultured Granulosicoccaceae bacterium
ACTCTGATTGCGCGGCGTCGGTTGAGTCGGTCACCAGCCTACTCAACCGATCGGTCCTCGAATCGCCAAACCGGATGCGAGGGGGGCCGGGGTTGAGGTTAGTCCCAACGCCTCCCGATCCGCGCGACTGAGCCCGCGCACTGAACTCACCACCGCGAATCCGACCCCATCCGTCGGAATCGTGGCCCCAATTACCATTGCCCGCTGTCGGAAATTGTCACATGGAACTCGGACCCCACCTGGTTCTGGCACTGCTTGAAAGCGCGGTGTCGACAGCGGTGCTCGCGCTGACGGCAATCGGCCTCGCGCTGGTCTTCGGCATCATGCGTGTGGTCAACGTTGCACACGGTGAATTTTTCATGATCGGCGCCCTGATCGCGTGGTGGATCACCGATCTGCTCACGGGCTTTTCGCCGGCTGTCGGGTTTATCGTGGCGCTGCTGGTCAGCCCCCTTATCGTTGGCGGCATCGCCTACGCCTCGGATCGGTTGGTGATCCACCGCGTACAGTACGACCCCGAGCGCACGATCGTCGCCACGGTCGGGTTGCTCTATATCTTTCAACAAGTATCGTTGATGAGTTTCGGGCCGGATGCGCGGCCGGTTGCGGCCCCGTTCAACACCCGACTCGCCATCCCCTGGTTTGAACACACCGAAACCGGGTGGAGCCTCTACTGGCCCTGGGGCCTGAGCATCACCTCCTACAAACTCGCCGTGATCGGCATATCGATCGCGCTGCTGATCGGGGTCTGGCTTGTGTTATCGCGTACGCGAATCGGCCTGATCATGCGCGCTACACAACAGGACAAGGACATCGCCCAGGCCTTCGGCATCCGCATCGAGCGCGTCTACGGTCTGGTGTTCGCGGCGGGCGGTGCCCTCGCAGCGCTCGGCGCCGTGTTGATCGTACCGATTCAGCAGGCGCACTACTTGATGGGCGGCGACCCCCTGCTGCTGTCGTTCATCGTCGTGATCCTCGGCGGGTTGGGCAGTTTGTCCGGCACCCTGGTCGCGGCCGCGATCATCGGCCTCAGCAACGGCATGATCGCGGTGTTCTTCTCGCCGACCCTGGCCAAGATCCTCGCGACCCTGCTGGTTGCCGTGGTGCTGATCTGGCGACCCGAGGGCTTGTTCACCCGGGGAAGCCGATGAATTCAAGCCGCTCGATCCTCTTCAACACCGGCTCGCTGCTCGCCCTGTTGCTTCTGGTGCTCGTGCTGCCCGAATACCACCAGGGCAACTTTGCCCGCATCATGGTGCTCGCTTGCTTCGCCTGCGCCTACAACATCAGCTTCGGGTATACCGGGCTACTGAGTCTCGGGCACGCGATGTTTTTCTCGGCCGGGTTGTACGGCGTCGGCCTTACCGTGCAGCTGCTCGATTTCCCGGCAGAGCTCGGGTTCCTGATCGGTATCGGCTGCGGTGCGGTGCTGGCGTTTGCAGTCGGCCTGCTCGCGCTGCGCACAACCGGCGTCTCGTTCATGATCGTGACGCTGATGTTTTCCCAGGCGTTTTTCCTGACCATCCTGCTCTTCGGCGAAGTCACTCGGGGAGATGAGGGCTTCGTCATCGCCCAGGCCAAGCGCACCTTCTTCGGTGTCGATCTCTCATCAGACGCCGTGCGCCTCCTGGTGTCGTGGGTGCTGATCTGCATTTGTGTGCTGATCTGTCAGGCTTGCGTGCGAAGCCGGCTCGGCAAGGTTCTGATCGCCATTCGCGAGAACGAAGAGCGCACCCGCATGCTCGGATACGATGTGTTCCGCGCCAAGCTCTACGCGCTGACGCTCTCGGGCGCCATGGCGGCACTCGCGGGCGGCGCCTACGGCCTGCTGTTCGGTTACGCCGGCGCCACCTTTGCGTCGGTTCAGTATTCCATCTTCCCGCTGTTGTGGGTCCTGCTCGGCGGCGCCGGCACACTCGTTGGCCCTTTGATCGGCACCGCGTTGATGTTCTACCTCATCGACATCAGCAGCGGCATCACGTCTGCCTACATGCTGGTTGCAGGTGTCGCACTTGTACTGCTGACACTCTACGTTCCCGAGGGCATCGTCGGCACGCTTCGCCGTCGCTACCTGCCGTGGATTCAATGAGGACACCATGGCACTGCTAGAAGCACACGGACTCAACAAAGCGTTTGGCGGCCTGACCGCCACCGACAACGTCGACCTCATGGTCGAGCCGGGCACGGTGCACGCATTGATCGGACCGAACGGTGCAGGCAAGTCGACACTCGTCAACCTGCTCAGCGGGCGCATTCCACCCGATGCCGGCCGTATCCTTCTGCAAGGGCACGACATCAGCCACGAACCGGCGCACCGCCGCGTGCAACTGGGCATCGCCTACACCTTCCAGATCACGTCGATTTTTCCGAACATGACACTGGAGGCCAATGGCGAGCTGGCGGCCATGGTGCGCCACAACGACCCCGCTTCCACTGAGCACGCTGTGGCGAAAGCGCTGGACGCCGTCGGCCTGCTCGATCGCCGTGCCCAGCTCGCCGGCGACCTCGCCTACGGCCACCAGCGTTTGTTGGAGATTGCACTCGGCATTGTGCAGCAGCCGAGTCTGCTGATCCTCGATGAACCCACGCAAGGGCTCGGCGACGCCGAAGTGCGCTGGTTCATCGATCTGCTCGGTCAGCTGCGGGGCGATACCACCCTGTTGCTCATCGAACACAACATGGACGTGGTGATGGCTGTTGCCGACACCATCACGGTTCTGCAGTTCGGTCGCGTGATCGCCACTGGCAACCCCGATGCCATCCAACGCAACGCGGCCGTGCAAGCGGCCTACCTCGGAGGCTGACATGCTAGAGATCAACG
>CALDHJ010000430.1 GCA_937941555.1 uncultured Granulosicoccaceae bacterium
AGTCGGCGCGTAGACCGCCGTGCCAACGCTCGGAAAATCGGAGTACAAGACCGGCGTGTCAGCCGATGCGCCAGCTTCGAACAGTGGAACAGCCGGCGAGAGCAACTCGGTGAACGGCACCCGGTACACCGCCGCGACTTCCCCGGCATCAGGCGCCATTGCGGTTGCGTCACGGCACAGATAGACGAGCGGTGATATCACAAAGCCGGAGCGTGTCAGGTAGTCATCGAGTCGACCGAGCCGGTCAGCCACGCCAAGCGTCAACCCCAACTCCTCTGCGACCTCGCGCTCGGCGGCCGCCTCGACCGATTCACCCGGCTCCAGCCGACCGCCAGGCAACGCAAACTGACCCGCATGCCGGGGCAAGCTCGCGGTTCGCAATGTCAGCAGCACGGCAGGTTCCGGCGTTGTCACCACCACCACAGCAACGGCGGCTTCGCGGGCGTCTTGTGAAGCGGCGTCGATCAATCGTGTCTGGAACGCGCCGAGCGCATTGCCAAGCCGTTGAGCCAGATCAGCTGGCGCGGCGCTCACGAGCCCGGCCTCCACTGGAGGACACCGCCACTCGCGTTACATGAGACTGAAGCAGACCGCAAAGGCGGCCTGTTGCGGTGAACAGTGGCGTACCAACGACGCTCTGCGTTAGAGTCGGAGACGGGCGCCGCACGCGGCCCCGCCACCCAGGATGGAGTTATGGCTATGCCGAATGCGAGCGAAGACGCGAGACGCATCAGTCTGCTGACCAAGAACACCTTGGCGTTGGTGTTGGCTGGCGGGCGCGGTTCTCGACTGCACGAACTCACGGCGTGGCGCGCCAAACCCGCGGTGTTTTTCGGTGGCAAATTTCGCATTATCGATTTCCCGCTCTCCAACTGCGTCAACTCCGGCATCCGCCGCATCGGCGTACTGACACAGTACAAGGCCCACTCGCTGATCCGCCACCTGTCTCGCGGCTGGACCCATTTCCGCAGTGAACTCGACGAGTTCATCGAAGTGCTGCCGGCCTCGCAGCGCACCAGCGACGACTGGTATGCCGGCACCGCCAATGCGATCTACCAGAACCTCGACATCATCCACCGCATGGCACCCGAATACGTACTGGTGCTGTCCGGCGACCACGTCTATCGAATGGATTACGGCCCGCTGATCGCGCAACACCAGCGCTCCGGTGCCGACATGACAGTCTGTTGCATCGAAGTACCGGTCGAAGATGCCAGCGCGTTTGGCGTACTAAGCGTTGATCAGGACAACTGGATCACGGGCTTCGAGGAGAAGCCCGCGTCCCCACAGGGCATGCCGGGCAAACCCGGCACAGCCCTCGCCTCGATGGGCAACTACGTCTTCAACACCAAATTCCTCTTCGAAGCGCTTTTCGAAGACGCAGACGACGCCGAATCCAGCCACGACTTCGGGCACGACATCATCCCGAAACTCATTGCGCGCAGCCGCGTCCAGGCGGCGCCGTTTCGAAACCGGGTCGGGGAACCGGCCTACTGGCGCGATGTCGGGACGCTCGATGCCTTCTGGCGGGCCAATCTCGAACTCGCCGAAATCGAACCCAGGCTGGATCTGTACGACCGAAGCTGGCCGCTTCTGACCCACCAGGAGCAGCTGCCACCCGCAAAATTCGTGTTGGATGCACCCGGCGAACGCGGCACGGCCATCGATTCAATGGTCAGCGGTGGCTGCGTGATTTCAGGTGGCACGGTCAGAGGGTCGGTGCTGTTCTCCAATGTCCATGTCGACAGTGGCGCCCAGATCGAGCGGGCGGTCGTGCTGCCGGATGTGCGCATCGGCAGAGGGGTCAGAGTCCGAAACGCAATCATTGACCGCGGCTGCCACCTGCCCGATGGCATGGTCATCGGCGAGTCGATTGAGGACGATCGCGCACGATTTCGCGTCAGCGAAGAAGGCGTCGTATTGGTCACCGGCGACATGCTCGGTCAGGCGGTGCATTTCCAGCGACCCTGAAGCGTGATGGTTGCCGGGCTGTAAATGCCTGTCGCTCAAGTTGTCATTCGGCTCGCCGACATGGTCAGCAATCATCCATTCCGCTCACCGATCTCCACGCGAAGTACGTTCAGCCTCGCGACCGAGTCCCGTTGAGTTCACTGTGGGCACGTAATGGCGCAGGCATATATCGGTCGACAACCCATCCTCGATCGCGAGGGCACAACAGTCGGCTACGAGTTGCTGTTTCGGGCCAACCAGAATGCACTCAATGCAGAGGTTATTGACGGCGACAAGGCAACCTCGACAGTGCTGACCAACGCCATCAGCGAAATCGGCCTCGACAACATCGTCGGAGACCGGCTCGCCTTTTTTAACCTCACCGAGCAGTTCATCAGCAACCCCGAGCTGGTCTCGTTCCTACCACCCGACCGCGTCGTGCTCGAAGTCCTTGAGACTGTCGACATCACCCCACCCGTGGTGCGCGGTGTCAACGCCCTGATCGAGCGCGGCTACACCGTGGCACTCGATGATTTCGAACACAGTGATGCGGCCGAGCCACTATTGGACATGGTGCATATCGTCAAGTACGACTACACCGTTACCGGTCCGGAGGCGCTCGAGGGGCTCGCCGAAAAAGACCGCGACGCCGGGCGTAAAGTCCTGGTCGAACGCATCGAAACCGCCGAGGAGTTCGAGCGCATCAAGGCGATGGCGGTCGACTATTTCCAAGGCTACTACTTCGCCAAACCGGTAACCCTGAGCCAGCGCGGTATTCCCTCGAGCAAGATCGTGCTGTTCGAGCTGCTCGCCAAAGTGAACAACCCGAACACTTCGCTGGGCGAAATCACCGAATTGGTGAGCCACGATGTCGGCTTGTCGGTCAAAGCACTGCGCTACGTGAATTCGGTTGCCTGCCGCGGCAGCAACACGGTCGAGTCGATCGGCCAGGCGACCGTGCTGCTCGGCCGCAAACTGCTGCGCAGCTGGATCAGCGTCATGCTCATGACGGATCTCAACGAAAAACCTGCAGAGCTTGTCAGCCTAGCGCTGTACCGAGCCAAGTTCTGCGAGATCATGGCCGAGGAGATGCAACTCGAAAGCCCTGAGTGCGGATTTACCGTCGGCATGCTCTCGCTGCTCGATGTGATGACCGACACCACATTCGAGTCGATTCTGGAAAACCTCGCCATCGGCGAAGAGGTGCACGACACCCTGCTCGGCCAACCCGGTCCGCTGCTCGACCTGCTGAATCTGGCGCGCTCACTGGAACGCGCGACCGAACCGCCCGAGCACGGCGTGCCAGCAGCGGCACTCGATGCCCACCTCGAAGCCCTTCGCTGGTCTGAAAAAGCGCTCAGCGATATCAGCCGATCCGAGAACCCGTCGCACTAGCGGCGTGACAACCCGCGACACCTTCCAATCTGCTAGGTTTCGACTGTGCATTGCGGCTTGCAATGTGCAACAGTCCATCCGAACAACGATGTGAGCAGATGCGGGTATGACCCGAGTAGACACTACACCTTACGACGACCAACGCCCCGGCACCTCCGGGCTTCGCAAGAAGGTCACAGTCTTCCAGCAGACGCACTACCTCGAGAATTTCGTTCAGTGCATTCTGGAAGCCGCCGGTGACATTGCTGGCAAGACTCTGGTGGTCGGCGGCGACGGCCGCTACCACAATGCCCACGCCGTCCAGGTGATTCTGCGCCTGTGCGCCGGCAACGGCGTCGGTCGCGTGATTGTCGGCAAGGGTGGGTTGCTCTCGACACCGGCAGCCTCCCACCTGATTCGCAGCCAGTCGGCGCACGGTGGCATCATCCTGTCCGCCAGTCACAACCCCGGCGGACCAGATGCGGACTTCGGCATAAAATACAACACTGGTAATGGCGGTCCCGCGCCGGAGTCGGTAACCAACGAGATCTTCGAGCGCTCGCAGGCCATCAGCGCTTTTTACAGTGAGCAGGCTGATGACATCGATCTCGACACCCTGGCCACGAGCGCGCTCGGCAACATGGCGGTGGAAGTGGTCGATCCGGTTGATGCCTACGCAGAGCTCATGGGCACGCTGTTCGATTTCGACCTGATTCGCGAAAAAATTGCCGACAACAGTTTGTCGATCGTATTCGATGCGATGAACGCCATCACCGGACCCTATGCACGCCGCCTGCTGGTCGACACGCTTGGCGCACCCGATAGCGCGGTGTTGCGCAGTACACCACTGACCGACTTTGGCGGCGCTCACCCCGATCCCAACCTGGTGCATGCCGCAGAGCTGGTCGCGCTCATGCAATCCCCGGAGTCGCCCACGCTCGGCGCCGCATCCGACGGCGACGGCGATCGCAACCTCATTCACGGCGCCGGGCTCTACGTTACGCCGAGCGACAGCCTCGCAGTCATGGCCGCGAACGCACACCTGATCAAGGGCTATCAGCAGGGCATCGTGGGTGTCGCGCGCTCGATGCCCACCAGTCGGGCCGCCGATCGCGTTGCCGAGTCCCTGGAGCTTCCCGCCTTCGAGACACCGACGGGCTGGAAGTTTTTCGGTAACCTGCTCGACGACGGCCGCATCACTCTCTGTGGTGAAGAGAGTTTCGGCACCGGTTCCGACCATGTGCGTGAGAAGGACGGGGTCTGGGCCGTGCTGTTCTGGCTCAACCTGCTGGCAGTGCGCGAGTGCAGTGTGCGCGAGATTCTCGTCGACCACTGGCAGCGGTTCGGGCGCGACTACTACACACGCCACGATTTCGAAAACCTCGACAGTGACGCCGCGTCCACGTTGATGCAGCGACTCGAATCCGGGCTCGACTCGCTCGCTGGCAAACAGATCGCCGGGCAGCAGATTGCACACGCCGACAACTTCGCCTACCACGACCCCGTCGACGGAAGCGAGAGCCGCAACCAGGGGATCCGAATTCGCTTCGAAGACGGTGCCCGCATCGTCTACCGGCTGTCCGGCACGGGCACTGCGGGCGCCACGCTCAGGGTGTATATTGAGCGCGCTGAATCACGCCCCGATCGCCTGCTGCTCGACCCACAGCTGACACTGGCCGACCTCATCGCGATTGCCGGTGAGCTCGCCGATATCCGGGGCATAACGGGCCGCGAGCGCGCCGACGTCGTTACCTGAGGGGGCCACGTCCCGTCCGCGCCTTGCTTCAACAAGGAGACGGGATGTCATTGCAACAACACATTGTCCTGGTCGCCGCTGAAAACGGCGCGTTGACCGGTGGCAAAGTGGGCGGCGTCGGTGACGTCATCGAGCACCTGCCGCCAGCGCTCGCGCGCCACGGCTGCCAGGTCACGGTCATCACCCCCTCTTATGGCACCCTCCACCACGCGCCAGGCGCGCGCCAACGCACCGCGTTCGAAGTCCCGTTTGCGGGCGAAACACTCGAGGTCAAGCTGTTCCAAGTGCCGACCGAGTTGCCCAACAAATCGATTCGCCACTGGGTCCTGCACCACAACGAATTCAGCGCCGCTGGCAGGGGCGTGATCTATTCGGGTCATGATGACGACCCTTTCGCGACCGACGCGCGCAAATTCGCCCTCTTCAGCCAGGCCACGGCAGAGCTGCTGATCGACGACCCGGAACAACAGCCCACCGCGCTGCACCTACACGACTGGCACACCGCGTTCATGCTCCTGCTGCGCGCCGCCGACCCGCGATATGCCGCACTCCAGTCCGTTCACTGTGTCTACTCCGTACACAATCTCGCGCTGCAAGGCATTCGCCCCTTCACCGAAGGCCAGGCGTCACTGCAGACGTGGTATCCCGAACTCGACCTGCACGCCGCGCAAGTGGCCGCCGATCCGCGCTGGCCACAATGTGTGAACCCGATGCTTGCCGGCATCGTGCTCGCGGACCAGGTCCACACAGTATCACCGCGTTATGCAACCGAGGTCACGCAGCCGAGTGACCCCGAAATCCGTGGGTTTTCCGGCGGCGAGGGTTTGCACGAAGCCATGCAACACGCCAAGGCCGACGGTCGGCTGCACGGCATCCTGAACGGCTGTGACTACCCGAATCCGAGCCAGCGCGCCGAACGCGCGCGCAACCTCAGCGGCAGCAAACGTGGCGCCATACCGGAGATCCGCCAGTGGAGCGATTTCCTTGCCGCCTGCCACCGCGAATTGAGCCGCTGGGCGGCCCAGAAACCGGTCCTGCGCAGCAGCCACTTCGTCGCCTCACAGCAATTGCACGACCTGGCAGAGCGCCCGATTGCGCGGCTGTTGACGTCGGTCACGCGGGTGACCGACCAGAAAGTCAAACTGCTGCTGCAATCGTGCAGCAACGGACGATCCGCACTCGACAACCTGCTCGACGTGCTCGGCGACGATGGGCTCTACGTGTTGCTCGGCAGCGGTCAGGGCGACTACGAACACGCGTTGACCCGCGTGGCTGCCGAACGCGACAACTTCCTCTTCCTCAACGGCTACTCGGATGTACTGGCAACCGCGCTCTACAGCCGCGGGGACCTGTTCGTCATGCCGTCGTCGTTCGAGCCCTGTGGCATCAGTCAGATGATTGCCATGCGACACGGCCAGCCCTGCCTGGTGCACGGCGTCGGCGGCTTGCGCGACACTGTCACACACGGCAAGACCGGGTTCGTCTTTGTTGGTGACAACCGCATCGAACAAGCCGACAACTTCGTCAAAACGGCGCTGGACGCACTGACCTTCCAGCGCGGCCAACCCGAGCGCTGGCACGCCGTCAGAACGGCAGCCGCGGCAGAGCGCTTTACCTGGGAACGCGCGGCAAAAGAGTACAAAAGC
>CALDHJ010000431.1 GCA_937941555.1 uncultured Granulosicoccaceae bacterium
ATCACACCCATCACCCCGAAGGTGATCGCAAGACCGATCGCGGCGAGGACCAGGATCGAACCCAGGCTCAGCCCGAAGAACACCTGCTTGACGATGGCGTAGCGTGTCTGACGCGACTCGAAAGCCTTGATCGCACGCGCCAGGGTCGCCTTTTCGGTTTCATCCTCGGTGCGTGCCAATCGGTTTTTCAACGGCGTCAACGCCGCTGGTTCATTCGACGCACCCAGCGCGCCGATCGCATCTTTCAGCGCGTCTCCCGTCGCGCCCTCGTCGCTGACCAACGTCATGGCGCGTAAATTCGACAGCGCGTCACGCACCGCCGGGTCTTCTTCAGTGTCCAGCAGGCTGTCGATACGTTCGACCGGCACCGCGTGTGTGCCGAATTGCGCCCGCACGCCGGCGAGGCGCTTGTCCCTGTCGCTCGCTACCAGATCGAGTGTCGCGAGGGCCGACTTCACCGCGCCACGCAGGGTGTTGTTGATCGAGACTTTTTTCGCCTCCCGTCGACCGACTGTCGCGAGGGCTGCGCCGTCTTCAAGCGCATAGAGGTCGAACTTTCGGCCGGCTTTCTCACCGCGAACAAACCGGTTTTCGCTTTTCCAGCGGTAGAGCTCGCCGTCGAGAATGACCTGCAGCAAGGCTTCGCTCGCCTCCGACCCGCTGTTGGCGATCCGCTCGATGGCATCGAGACGAAGCGCCTTGTCACGGCCGGCGAGATCGTCCAGCGCACTCTGCAACGACGGGGACAGCTCTGCCCCCTGAGCCGGTGCACACAACACCGCAAGGCTCAGCAACAGCACACGCCACAGACCCAAAAAAAAGTGGGGCGGCAGAGTGCCGCCCTTGATAACCATCATGGTCAGAGCCTGTCCGTGCGTCAGCTACCGCCGCCGCATGCACCCGAGACAACGTTGAAGTTGCCGCAAGCAAGCGGCGCACGCCAATCGGAAATGAGATCACGGGAACCCGGCAGGAAGTCGGACCACGCGTCACCCGGCACAAGTCCCGGAGTCTCCCAGACGATGTCGAACTGACCATCATCCTGCACTTCGCCGATCAACACCGGCTTGGTGATGTGGTGGTTCGGCATCATCGCCGAGAAGCCACCCGAGAGGTTGGGTACCGACACGCCGAGGATGGCATCCACGACCGGATCGGTCTCGGTGGTGCCGGCCGCTTCAACGGCTTTCACCCACATGTTGAAACCGATGTAGTGCGCTTCCATCGGGTCGTTGGTCACGCGGTTTTCATCACCGATGAAATCGAGCCAGCTGTCGATGAACACTTCGTTCTCTTCGCTGTCGACGCTCATGAAGTAGTTCCAAGCCGCGAGGTGGCCAACCAGCGGTGCGGTGTCGATACCCGACAACTCTTCCTCACCGACCGAGAACGCAACGACCGGGATGTCATCGGCAGAGATGCCCTGGTTGCCGAGTTCCTTGTAGAACGGCACGTTGGCGTCACCGTTGATGGTCGAGACCACGGCGGTCTTCTTGCCAGCCGACCCGAAGGCTTTCACATCGGAGACGATCGACTGCCAGTCGGAATGTCCGAACGGCGTGTAGTTGACCAGGATATCCTCTTCGGCCACACCGTTGTCTGCCAGCCAGGCGGCGAGAATCTTGTTCGTGGTACGCGGGTAGACGTAGTCGGTTCCGAGCAGTGCCCAGCGCTCGACGCCAAGCTCGTCACGCAGGTATTCCACCGCCGGAATCGCCTGCTGATTGGGCGCGGCGCCGGTGTAGAAAATATTCTTGGACGACTCTTCACCCTCGTACTGCACGGGGTAGAACATCAAGCCGTTGAGCTCCTCCAGTACCGGCAGAACGGATTTGCGCGACACCGATGTCCAGGAACCGAAAATGGCTGCGACCTTCTCGACCTCGATCAGCTCGCGGGCTTTCTCAGCGAAGAGCGGCCAATCCGAAGCCGGGTCGACCACCACGGCCTCAAGTTGCTTGCCGAGCAATCCACCCTTGGCATTCTGCTGATCTACCAGCATCAACATGGTGTCTTTGAGTGTGGTCTCACTGATGGCCATCGAGCCCGACAATGAGTGCAGGACCCCGACCTTGATCGTGTCCTCAGCGGATGCTGCCATGCTGGCAACTGATAGCGACAATGCAACCGCGGTACTCGCGAGTGCGCCGTCGAACTTCTTCAGTACGTTCATGTACGTAGGTTTCCAAATTGATGAAAAGGCATCTCGACTATGCAGAAATGCGTGCCACCCCATGACCAGACCCACTTTCCCTTTCGCATCAGGGACTTAGCAAAAAACAGAATTCACGATCTACTCCGGGAGTGATTCATCGTCGTGCACGGACATCATTGCGCGCACCACGACAGGGCAGAACAACCCTGTTCAGCTTGCACGGTGGTACCATCAATCGTGTCCACACCACGCCATTGCACCCATGACTGATACGCGCCTGACTCCCCTTCTCGACGCCCTCGCCGACCACCAGCTCGACGCCGCGGCCTTTGTGCCGGGCCCCAATTTTTTCAGCCTGTTCGGTCGAGACTTCCACCTCATGGAACGCCCGCTGGTGGTAGTCGTCACCCGACAAGGCGAGGCTGCTGCGGTCGTCCCCGATCTCGAGATGGGCAGTTTTGGCGCAATCGACTTCCCCGGGACGGTGATCCCCTGGCGCGATCAGGACGGTTTCGACGCCGCCTTCGACGCCCTCGCCGAAGCGCTACCCAGCCTGCGCAGCAGTCAGGCATTGGGCGTCGAGTCCCAGCGCATGCGGGCCTTCGAACACATGGCGCTGCAGCGCGTGTTTCCCCAGGCGAAGACGCTGGACGCGCACGGCGCGATTTCGGCCATGCGCATCTGCAAGACCCCCGAGCAGATCGAGAGCCTCCGCGAGGCGATCCGGCGCTCGGAACACGCGCTGGAAGTGACGCTAAAACACGTGCGGGTCGGCATGACCGAGAAAATGATCGAATCGATGCTGATCAATGCCTTGGTCGAGGCCGGTTGCGAGGGGTTGTCTTTCGACCCGATCGTGGCCGCCGCGGGCAATGCCGCCGAACCGCACGCGCACGCCCGCGACGACTACGCCATCAAGGCGGGTGACCCCTTGCTGATCGATTTCGGCGGCCGCTATCAGGGCTACAACGCCGACATCACGCGCACCTTTTTTGTCGAAACCGTGAGCGATGAACACCGCGCGTTCTACAACACCGTGCTCAACGCCAATCTCGCCGGCCTCAAGGCGTCACAGCCAGGCAACACGGCCCACGACATCGACGACGCAGCAACCGCCGTGCTCGAGGCAAGCCCCTATCGCGATTGTGTTGTCCACAAGACCGGTCACGGCCTGGGTCTCGACGTCCACGAGGCGCCGCAGATCATGCGCGGCAACCACCACACGCTCAAACCCGGCACGCTGTTCACGGTGGAGCCCGGACTCTACCGGCCCGGGGAAATCGGTGTCCGCATCGAAGACGATGTGGCCATCACTGAAGACGGCTGTGAGGTACTGACCCACTTTCCGAAGACACTGCAGATCATCGGCACACCCGCGTGAGCGACACCCCACTCGACTGGAACGAATTCCAACGGGTCGAACTCCGCGTCGGCACCGTGACCCACGCCGAGGTGTTCGCCAAGGCGCGGCGGCCTGCCTACATCCTGCAGGTCGACTTCGGCGAACCCGTTGGCACGCGCAAGTCGAGCGCCCAGATCACCGACCACTACACCCCCGAATCACTGATCGGCAAACAGGTGGTCGCCGTGGTCAACTTCCCGCCCAAACAGATCGGACCGATCATGTCCGAGTGCCTGGTGACCGGTTTTCACGATGCGAACGGACACGTCGTATTGGCAGTGCCGGACGGTGCTGTACCCAACGGCACGCGCCTGGCCTGAGGACTGCAAAAGCCGCAATCAGGGCGGCAGCAACACGAAATTGCCAACAAAGGTCTTGTCGCCAAATTGCGCCTGCGCCTTGGCAATATCCGCCAGCGGAAACGTCGCTGCGACCAATGGCCTGATCTCTCCGCGCTCAATGTAGCGAACCAGATTGGGGAACACCGGCTCGTCCCATGCCGTACACCCGATCAGGCGCAGGTCTTTCAGATAGAAATCACGCATGTCCACGGACACAACCGGTCCGGCGATGGCGCCGCTCGACACGTATCGGCCGCCGCGCGCCAGCAACTTGAGAATCGGCCCGACGTTGTCACCTGCGACGTTGTCAATTGCAACACTGACGCTCGATTCACCAAGGGATTCGATCAGATCCTCGCCGCGCGCGATCACTCGATCGGCGCCGAGCGCTCGCACCGCGTCGAGTTTGTCTCGGCCCGCCACCGCAACGACGTTTGCGCCGCGCCGTTTGCAGAGCTGAACCAGGGCCGATCCAACGCCACCCGAGGCGCCAGTCACCAGCACCCGATCACTGGCACCCACCCCGGCGCGGTGCACCATGTTCTCGGCGGTACCGTAGGCACAGGGAATGGTCGCAAGCTCGGCGTCAGTCCAGTCGCAATCGACCGCGAACACTTCGCTCGCCGGCACGCGGACAAACTGCGCAAAGGCGCCGTCGAAATCCGATGCCATCCAGATGTTTTCGAGCGAGTCATAGCCCGTCGCGCGCATGCATGCCCGCACGAGAACCCGTTGCCCGGTCTCGATTCCGTTCACACCCTCACCGAGCGCGTAGACCACACCGCAACAATCGGTGCCCTGAATCAGTGGAAACGGCGTTTTCGCGTTCCACCCACCATCGTCCACGGCACCGCTCGGCCCGGACTCGGCCAATTGCTCGGTGCCCGCGGTGACTGACGACGAATACCAGCCCAGGCGCGTATTGATTTCAGTGTTGTTGACGCCGGCTGCACGCACTTGAACCAACACGTCGGTCGGCCCGATAGCGGGAATCGGCACATCACGGTACTCGAGCTTGTCGTAGCCGCCGTTGCCGGTCGTCACGACCGCCTTCATGGTGCCCTGAGCCGGTTCGACATCAAACCGGTCTGCCCGGTGTTCTGTGAGGTAGGTCAGATCAACCATGTTGTCTCGCAAGTCTAGGGGTGGGATCAGCTGGCTGCCGGACGCTGGTGTTGCGTCAGACCGCTGCGGGCAAACTGCACAGTAATTCGCGGGCGCTACGGTATCCGCTCGAAGCGCACATCCGGCATACCCGAATCCGCAACGCGTGCGATCAGGGTATCGGCGTCCTGAATCGATATCACCAGGTCGCGCACCGTCTGGTTGCCACCCGACAAACACACGTAAACCTTGCCGTGCAGCTGATTGCCAACCTGCGTACCGAAAAAGGCTTTCTCGTTGGCGCGCAAACACGGTGTCGCGACCGTGGTCACGACGACCAACTGGTCGCCTTGAACCGTCGCACGGTATTCACGGCCCTCGGCCGGGCCATTCGCCATCACCCAACGGCCGCTGAGGGCCTGCACATCGATTGCACGAGACTCGGACACCGGCGCGGCGGCGCAGGCCATCAAGCCGATACAAAGTACCAACACAAACCAGATTCGATTCATACCGCACCACCCCGCTTTACACCCGAGCCGCATTATACGCTGCCACCCGCCAGAGGGACGGACACCCGATCGCCGTGGCTCGGTGGTGATGAGATCACCAGAAACCGCAGCGGTATCACACCCTGGTTGCTCAGCTGATGCGCGCAGCCCGCTGGGATATGCAAGCCCATACCCGACTTCATAACGGCGACCTCACCATCACACTCCAGGGTTGCCACACCCGACAACACATAGAAAAACTGCTGCGCATTGCGGTGCAGGTGGCGCGCTTCCGCGTCGCCCGGCGGTACGCACTCCTCGATCACACTCAAGGCGTCGCTGGCCAACAGGTGCCAACCCTGTGAACCCTGCCCCCAGGGATAGGCTTCAACGGTATCGGCGCTTACAACAGCCATCGGGTTTCGGTTCTCCATCGTTTTTGGCGGCAATCTCGCAAGCGACCGCCAGAGTCACGTTGCAGGCGGTTCGGCGCCACGATCGCGGGCCATTTCTGCTGCTGCCAGCGCTTGCAACAGTCTGTCGTTGCCCCAGAACAGCTCACCGGCGACGACAAAACTTGGCGCCCCGAACAGATGTTGTGCTCGGGCTTGAGCGGTCTGGTCCGCCAAACGGGCCTTGGCCACAGGCGTTTGCGCTTCAGCCAACACGCTGTCGCCATCCAGCCCGAGCCCGTCCAGACACGCCCCGACCACGGCGGCATCCGCGATATCAAGATCCTGTTCGAAATTGGCGCGAAACACAGCCCGGACAAACGCCGGCACCCAATCGGCTTCCTGGAAGCCGCACGCGACGCGCGCAGCCAACAGACCATTGCGCGGAAACTGCGAAGGGCGCTGATACGGCAACTCGGCGGCATGGCATACACGCTCCAGATCACGCCACATGTAGCGCCCCTGGTCAGCAAACAGATTGAACGGCGAATCCGACCAGCCCTGTTCACGGAAAATCGGGCCGAGCAGAAACGCCTTCCACTGCAGAGTGATGCCGCGCGATTGTGCTTCGCGCTCAATGCGCGCCGCCGCCGGGTAGGAATAAGTGCTGGCGAAATCGAACCAGAATTCCATCAGAAACGTGCTGCTGTCAGTGATCACACCGCACTGTGGCACGGTGCATCACTATATGGCCAGCCCTGGCTGCGCAACCGAGGTGCGGCGGCGAAGACGCGGTTTGCGGTCAGGGAAGCTGCTGCTGCTCGAGCGCAATCCACTGGCTCGCAAGCGCTTGCATCGATGGCAGAGGCTGGGCAAGCGCCGGGCCGAACATCTGGTCGATCGGCACCGATTGCCCGTTGAGCTCGGCCTGCCCATTGGAAAGCGATGCGTTCAATGTCAGCCGATCCGCGACGGGGACGGTCACCGCATAGAGCGCCGGAGCAGCCTGTTCCAGACCGGTTTCCCGCAACCAGTCCACGGCCACTTCGGCCTCTATGCCGCCACGGATCCGATTGAGCAGATCGCCAACTGTGTTCAATTGGCCCCGCGCATGGGCATAGGCGACGCTGTACTCGAGTTCGGCCCGGTGTCCGGATGCCGACTGGCTTTCGAGAGCAATGCGCAAGGCCAATCCCGGACTGAACAACGCGAGATACGACGTCATGAAACGTTTCCGGCCTTCAACCGTGTTGAAGTCGGCGGTACTGATGGCACGCGTGTATTGGCTCACGGCGCTCTCGGCTATCCCCGATACCGTTGCGGTCATGGATTGCGGTCCGAGCGTGATGGGTCCCGAAAGGGATTCAAAACCTAGCTGCACTGCACCGTTGAGCTGACCGCCTTCGAGCGCATTGCGGCTTTTCGCTTTCAAACCGTTGACCGCAATCGACGCGCCCTCACCGTCGAGTGTCAGCCCGGGTGAGCGAGCCTCAAAGGTGCCCAACCCCGCGATATCGGCTGCGATACCGGAGTAGGTCCATGTCGTCGGCTGATGGCGAAAACGCAACGGACCGACTGACCCGCTGATCGCACCGAGTTCGCCCGACGCCGCGACCCGTCCTTCCCGATCAGTGGTGAGTTGGCCATGCACTGCGCCCACATCAACCGCGAGCTCACCAGCCTCCTGCTGACTGCGCACCATCAGGGCGTGCGATGAAATCAGGTGAGACAGGCTGCCATCGTGCTTGATCTCGGACACCACCCGCAGGGGTTCCTCGCAACCGCAGGCCTCGCGCAGCGCCGCGCCAGCGACGGCGTTGAGGCTGTCAAAATCCAGCGTGGTCACGACCCGTGCGGCGAGTGTAGACACGCCATCGTCGAGAATAAGAGGGCCATGTTGAATGACATGCTTGAGCACGAGGCGACTGTCCTCACGCCAGGATTCCGGGACGAACTCGGCGTACTGCGATACGCCTGCACCCTGCCGCACCTCGGTGCGGGCAACGCTGCTTAGCAGAGAGCGCTCATAGCCCACCTCGACCAACTCGACGCCGTGCCGCAAACCGAACGCGGCGAGGGACACCTCATACTGACTCGCCGCCTGGCTCGAATGCACCCACGTGGCGCTGGCCCAACCACAACTGGCCAGAGCGGCCGCACCCAACACCCATTTCATCATCACTTGCTCCCCGTGACCCGTGGACTTTCCGGCGAATAGACACAGACCACAGGTGTGTGCCGCATGAGACGTTCTGACGGCACCGATCGGATTTATTGAAGGGCAATTCAGTAAATTGGTTGGAACAGACCGCAAATTGACCCGAATCGAGCAGAGAATCGGGCAATCTGCGCCACCCGAGGCTATTGAAGAATCATGATATTCGGCCTCGCAGCCGCTGATCAGGGCTCGAGTGGCAACACCATGGTGGTCGAGATCGCAGAGAAGCCGGCGCGCTCGTAAGCCGCTATCGCGGCGGTGTTGTCGGCATAGACACCGAGCTCGGCGTGCCGCACACCCCGCTCACGTGCCCAGGCGCACAACGCTTCGATGAGGCGCTGAACAACGCCCTGCCCGCGCATCACCGGCGCGACGTACAGAAAGCCGATGTACGCGATGTGGCGATGGTGGTAAATCGGTTTGGCCTCGCGGATCTGCACGTACCCGCTGGCGACCAGGTCCCCGGACGACTCACCGACTATCAGCAGGCTTTCATCCGACGCGATCAAGCCTTCGAGATCGTAGTAGGTCACGTCCGTCGGCCGCAGGTCCGCGTCGAAGGCACGCTCGACAGCAATCAGTTCCTGCTCGAATCGGCGCAGCGTCGGCAGGTCGGCGTGGGTTGCAGGGCGAATGCGCATGGCTATTTCAGCAGCGGCCGCAGGTCGTCAAGCTTGTCAAAGAGATGCCAAACGTAGTCGGATGTCCCTTGCTCGCGGTGTGGGTGCAGGTCGGCGAGCGCCGGGTCGTCCCGGTAAGCCTCGAAGGCTTCTATCGACGCCCACTCGACCACGATCATCACACTGCGCGGCGCGATATCGCCGGCGGCCGACTCCCGGTATTGACCTAGCGCCACCACGTGGCCACCGTGCGCTGACACTTCACGTGCCGAGCGGCGTGAGTAGGCCAGGTACTCGGCTTTGTCCGAGACGTTGAACAGGTTAAGTGCGTAGACAGGGTGTGACATGGGTGCCGCCTGACAACAGTGGAATACGGTTCGCACTAGTGTGCCATCAAAACCGCTTTGAACCTGAGATCGGGGCCCAATTGCACGAGGGTCGAGCTGTGCCCTGTTGCAAGCGTTCCAGCACCCCGAGGCAGACTCATCAGCTGCGCCGGCACGCGGGTGGCCGCCGTCAAAGCCGACAACGTGCTCACACCCACGCGCTGCGTCATGACCGCCAGCGCCTGCGTGAGCGACAAATCGGCGCCGGCCAGCGTGCCATCGTCCAATGTCAATCGGCCATGCTCGCGTCGCACTCGCCGACCACCGAGTTCGAATTCCGTCAAATCACTGCCGGCACACGCCATGGCGTCGCTGACCAGAAAAAAACCACCGGGTCCACACTTGGCATGCCACGCCATAAGTAGGCTCGTCGGGTGCACATGGATACCGTCTGCAATCAGGCCAGCTGACACCCGACCGCTCGCGAGCGCAGCGCCGACCAGACCCGGCGTTCGACTGCCGAGCTGGCTCATGGCGTTGAACAGGTGTGTGGCGCAGGAAGCGCCTGCCTCGAAATAGGCCATGCACTGGTCGTAGTCAGCGTCGGTATGGCCAAGTGCCACGGTAGCGCCGGCTGCGACCAGGGATGCCACCTGATCGCAGCGCACGTTCTCTGGCGCCACAGTCAACATCAGGGCCGGCAAACGCGCGGCGGCGTCGACCAGCAACGCCAGATCGTCTTCGTCCATCGCCCGAATCAGATCCGCGTCGTGTGCGCCCTTTCGCACTATTGACAGGTGCGGCCCCTCGAGATGCAACCCGGCAATCCCGGGCACGCCCGTCTCCACTGCACTGACAGTCGCGTCAATCGCCGTGCGGGTCTTCTCGGGAGTATCGGTGATCAGGGTTGGCAGCAGGCTCGTGGTGCCGAGGCTGCGGTGTGCGCCAGCCATGCGCTCGAGCGTTTCGAAGGTGGGCGCCTCGTTGAACAAGAGCCCATCCCCACCGTTGACTTGCAAGTCGACCAGACCGGGACACAGGATGTCATCGCCAAGGTCGACCCAGGCTCCAATCGGTTCGGCGCGTGAGGTCGGTGCGACCTGCACGACCCGACCACCCTGAATCGAGACGCAGTGGTCTTGCAACAGGCGATAGCCGTCAAAGACGACAGCCGCACGGTAGGTGACAACATCACTCATCTTGCGCACGCCTCGGCGAACCGCTGCGCCAAGGCAAACGCACCGTCGAGAGTCGAGCCGCGCAGCGGTTGAATGGCGCGTTGCACGTGCGCGGGAAAATACCCGCGGTAGTGAGCTGCAAGGCCGCCGGTCAGACACACGGTTGTCTCTCGATCCCACCCCAACTGATCAAGTACGTGGACCTGCTCGTTTGCGCCACGCTGCATCAATTGCTGCGCCATCTCGTCACCCGCCTCGGCGGCCTGAGTCACGGTTGGCGCAAGCGCACCGAATTCGGCAGGCGAAGCATCCCGCGCAAACGCCACGACGCCGGTCGCACCGCCAAACCGCGTGGAGAGCGACGCTGAGAGTGCTGTGGTCGCGTGCAGACCGTCGTGCGCGGCGAGCGTTGCGGTCAGCGCTTCACGCCCGAGCCACATCGCCGACGCCGGATCACCCAACACGGCGCCCCACCCGCCCACGGTTCGAATGCGGCCTTCACGCTGAATCGCCTGAAAAGAACCCGTACCACAATGCAACACCGCTCCATCGGCCACGCCCAGTGCGCCGTGCACGGCCGCTGGGCGGTCGTCCTCAACCAGGACATGATCAAAATCGAGCTGCTCGGCGACACCATCGACCTGCACAGGCCCAATCAC
>CALDHJ010000432.1 GCA_937941555.1 uncultured Granulosicoccaceae bacterium
GCCATGGCAATCATCACGCGCTGGCGCTGCCCACCTGAGAGTTCGTGCGGGTAGGCCCCGAGCCGCGATTGGGCGTTGTCGATGCCGACGCGCTCGAGCAACTGGAGCGTGCGCTCACGGGTCTTGCCTGTGCTCAGGCCCTGGTGGAGCAAAAGCGTTTCACCGATCTGCTTGGCCACGGTATGGAGCGGGTTGAGTGCCGTCATCGGCTCCTGAAACACCATGCCGATGCCACCGCCGCGCAGTTGCCGCAAGCGGTTCGGGCTCGCATCGATCAACGACTCGCCCTCGAATTGCAGGGCGGATGCCGATACGCGAGCTGATTCCGGCAACAGCTGCAACACCGCGCGCGCCGTGATCGACTTGCCGGAGCCACTCTCGCCAACCAGCGCGTGGGTCTCACCCGCTTCGATCTGCAGGTCGAGCCCCCGCACCACATCGGTGTCACCGTTGTGGCCACGAAACGCCACCTGCAGGTTTTCGATCTGCAACATCGCGTGGCTCACATCACCACCTTGCGCGGGTCGAAGGCATCGCGGACCGCTTCGCCGATAAACACCAATAGCGACAACATCAGCGCAATGGTCAGAAAGCCGGTGATGCCGAGCCAGGGAGCCTGCAGGTTGTTCTTGCCCTGGTTGAGCAATTCGCCCAACGAAGGCGAACCCGGCGGCAGGCCGAAGCCGAGAAAGTCGAGACTGGTCAGCGTGGTGACCGACCCGATAAGAATGAAGGGCATGAAGGTCATGGTCGCGACCATCGCGTTGGGCAGCACATGCCGCCACATAATCACGCCGTCCGAGACGCCGAGCGCGCGAGCCGCTTTCACGTAGTCGAAATTGCGAACGCGCAGAAATTCCGCTCGCACCACCCCGACCAACTGGGTCCAGGCGAAGAGCGTCATGATGATTAGCAACGACCAGAAACCCGGCTGAATCACGGCCGCCATGATGATCAGCATGTAGAGCTGCGGCATCCCCTGCCAGACCTCGACCACGCGTTGACCGTAGAGATCGACACGGCCCCCGAAATAGCCCTGCACCGCGCCGATAGCCACGCCAATAACCGAACTTGCCAGTGTGAGCGCCAGGCCGAACAAGACCGAAATGCGGAATCCGTAGATCACCCGCGCCAACACATCCCGACCCTGATCGTCGGTGCCGAGCCAGTGCCGCGCCGAAGGTGCGGTTGGCGGTGAGCCGGGGTTTTCGTAGTCGATGGTGTCGTAGCTGAACGGAATCACCGGAAACAGCATCCAGCCCTTCTCTTCGATCAATTCGACCACGTAGGGATCGCGGTAGTCCGCCTCAGCGTCGAACTCACCGCCGAAGTGGGTCTCGGTGTAGAACTGGAGCACGGGCACGAGATAGTCGCCGTCAAATTTCACCAGCAAGGGCTTGTCGTTCGCGACCAGCTCGGCAAAGAGCGACACCACAAACAACACCAGAAAAATCCACAAAGACCACTGGCCGCGCGCGTTGGCGCGAAACACGCTCAGGCGCCGAGACCGAATCGGGTCATCCCACCAGGCACGCCACTGCGCTCTCATTGCCCGCGCGCCTCGAAATCGATCCGTGGGTCAACCCAGTGGTACACCAGGTCACCCACCAATTGCATCACCAGCGCCAGCAACGTAAAGATGAACAGGGTTGCAAATATCACCGGGTAGTCGCGGTTGATCGCCGCCTCGAACCCGAGCAGACCGAGGCCGTCCAGGGAGAAGATCACTTCGATCAGCAAACTGGAGGTGAAGAGTATGCTGATGAAGGCACTGGGGAAGCCTGCGATCACGATCAGCATGGCATTGCGAAAGACATGGCCATACAGCACCTGACGCTCGTTCAAGCCCTTGGCGCGCGCGGTCTCGACATACTGCAGACGGATCTGATCGAGAAAGGCGTTCTTGGTCAGCAACGTCAAGCCGGCGAAGCCGCCGATCACCATCGACGTCACCGGCAGCACGAGGTGCCAGAAATAGTCGCCGATCTGCTCGAGCCGGGTCATCTCGTCGAAGTTGTCCGAGGTCAGCCCACGCAGCGGAAAGAGATCCCAGTAGCGCCCACCGGCAAACAGCACAATCAGCAGCACGGCAAAGAGAAAACCCGGCACAGCGTTGCCGATCACGACCGCGAAGCTCGTCCAACTGTCAAAGCGCGAGCTGTCTCTGACCGCTTTGGCGATGCCGAGCGGAATGGAAATGAGATAGGTCAGCAGCGTGGTCCACAACCCCAGCGACACCGACACCGGCAGCTTCTCGATTACCAGGTCGACGACGGCAATGTCACGGTAATAGCTGTCACCAAAATCGAAGCGCGCGTAATTCCACACCATCATGACAAACCGCTCGTGCGCCGGTTTGTCGAAGCCGAACTGTTTCTCGATTTCGGCAATCACATCCGGGCGAAGGCCGTCGGCGCCACGGTACTGACTGCTGCCACTGCCAGAGGACGCGACATCGCCACCGCCGCCGCTGACGCGCGCGGTAGCGCCGGCCGCCTGCCCCTGCAATTCCGCCAGAACCTGCTCGACCGGACCGCCGGGCGCGAACTGAATGATCACGAAGTTGAGCAGCAGGATGCCGAACAGGGTCGGCACGATAAGCGCGAGTCGGCGAAGGATGTAGGTGAACATGCGAGGGCGGTTCACGCGGCGGGCAGAATTCGCTTGAAAGTCTAGCAGCCGGTTACCAAACCAGGCGCTACGAGGGAGTGGCGGGAATCACGGCGGCGCGCGGTTCAGTTCACCAACAGCTCGGGGCAAAACGTGCCCGATTCGAGGCAATCACGGCGGTGTCCACCTCGTTTCGCAGCCCGCTGGCCCAGTGACTCGAAGCTGGACGGTCACTTCGTAGGCAATGCCCCGGCACGGGCGGTCGAGAACCCGCTGTTTTCGGCGTTCTGGCGCTGTATCAGCGCGCTTGTCATAGCTCGCAGGCGTGCGACCACCGCTGCTCACTGGTGTCGCGACGCCCCCGAGTACCCTCGATCGAAGGCGAAAAACTGCGCACGCGATAGACCGAC
>CALDHJ010000433.1 GCA_937941555.1 uncultured Granulosicoccaceae bacterium
GGCGCGAGCGAGATGATCTTCATGAACTTCTCACTGCGGAGCTCGCGAGTGACCGGTCCGAAGATACGGGTGCCGATCGGCTCGAGCTTGTTGTTCAGTATCACAGCGGCGTTGCCATCAAAGCGGATCAGCGATCCGTCCGGGCGGCGAACACCGTGGCGCGTGCGAACGACGAGTGCGTTGTACACCTCACCCTTCTTCACCTTGCCACGCGGGATCGCATCCTTGACGCTCACCTTGATGATGTCGCCGATGCCGGCGTAACGGCGGTGTGAACCACCCAGGACCTTGATGCACTGGACGCGACGCGCCCCGCTGTTATCAGCGGCAGACAGCACGGATTGCATTTGAATCACGGCGGTAGATCCTTAACGTTCGGCGGAAGCGTTTACGACGCGCAACAGCTTCCAGGTTTTGGTTTTGGACAACGGACGGCACTCTTCGACCTGAACGGTGTCACCCACTCGGCAGCTGTTGTCTTCGTCGTGACAGTGCAGCTTGTTCGAACGTCGCATGAACTTGCCGTAGAGCGGGTGCTTGACCTTGCGCTCGACGAGCACGGTGATGGACTTGTCCATCTTGTCGCTGACCACAACGCCGATGGCTGTACGACGCAGTGATGTGTTTTCGGCGCTCATGACGGCTCACCTTGTTGTTTTTCACGCATGATCGTCTTCACGCGAGCGATGTTTTTCCGCGCCTGTTGCCAGATATGCGGTCGGACGCTCTGCCCGCTGCCGCGCTGCATGCGCAGGTTGAACTGTTCCTTGCGGAGCGCAACGAGTTCGGTTTCAAGCTCGTCGACCGACTTTTCTCTCAATTCGCCAGCGTTCATCACATCACCGTCCGGGCAACAAAGGTGGTCTTGACAGGCAGCTTCGCCGCCGCCAGGCGGAACGCTTCACGCGCGATATCTTCAGCCACACCTTCCATCTCGTAGAGCATGGTGCCGGGCTGGACCTTGGCGACCCAGTACTCGACGTTGCCCTTTCCTTTACCCATGCGTACTTCGATGGGCTTTTTGGAAATCGGTGTGTCAGGGAAGACGCGAATCCAGATTTTTCCGCCACGCTTGATGTGGCGTGTCATGGCACGACGAGCCGCTTCGATCTGGCGGGCCGTGATGCGGCCGCGATCGGCGGCTTTCAGGCCGTATTCGCCAAAGCTGACTTTGTTGCCCGCCTGTGCCAGACCGCGATTGCGGCCCTTGAACATCTTGCGGAATTTTGTACGTTTCGGTTGCAGCATCTTGTGTTACGCCCTACTTGCGACCAGAAGAGGTTTCAGCCGCAACTGACGCTCGCTTCTGCTCGAGATCGAAGACTTCGCCTTTGCAGATCCAGACCTTGACACCGATGATGCCGTAGGTGGTCTTGGCTTCCGCCGTGCCGTAGTCGATGTCGGCACGCAGTGTGTGCAGCGGCACGCGGCCGTCGTGGTACCACTCGCGACGGGCAATCTCAGCCCCGTTCAAGCGACCGGACACCGCGACCTTCACACCCTGTGCGCCAAGGCGCATGGTGTTGCCGATCACGCGCTTCATCGCGCGGCGGAACATCACACGGCGTTCGAGCTGCTGGGCCACGCCTTCGGCGACCAACTTCGCATCAAGCTCCGGCTTGCGGATCTCGGCGATATTGACCTTGACGTTGTTGACGTTCAATCCGAGCAGCGGTGCCACCTCGTGACGCAACTTCTCGATGTCCGCCCCCTGGCGACCGATAACAATACCGGGACGCGCAGTGTGGATGACGATCTGCGCTGAACGCGCCGGACGGTTGATCTGAATACGGCTGACAGACGCGTGAGCCAGCTTCTTGAGCAGGAACTCACGGACCGCGAGGTCGTTGTTCAGGTAGTCGGCGTAGTCACGCTTGTCGGCGTACCAGGTTGAATTCCAGTCCGCCGAAATGCCAAGGCGAATACCTATCGGGTGTACTTTCTGTCCCATAGCTCTCTCAGCCCTCGGCCACTTCGATTGTGATGTGACTGGTACGTTTCAGGATGCGGTTGGCGCGTCCCTTTGCCCGCGGGCGAATACGTTTCATGGTGGGGCCTTCGTCGATCATCACACGCGACACGTGCAATTCATCCACATCGGCTCCTTCGTTGTGCTCGGCGTTCGAAATCGCCGATTCGAGCATCTTCTTCAACGTGACCGCGGCCTTCTTGTTACTGAACTGCAGTAACTGAAGCGCCTTGGCGACGTGCAGGCCGCGAATCTGATCTGCGACCAGACGCGCTTTCTGCGCGGAGATGCGAACGTGTTGCTGTCTTGCAGTCGCTTGCATCGTCCTTACCTCGACTTCTTGTCCGCGACGTGCCCCTTGAAGGTGCGCGTCAAGGCGAACTCACCGAGCTTCTGCCCGACCATGTTTTCGTTGATCAGGACCGGCACATGCTGACGACCATTGTGCACGGCGATGGTCAGCCCGACCATGTCCGGCACGATCATCGAACGGCGAGACCAGGTCTTGATCGGCTTGCGGCTGTTGGCCTCACGTGCGGCATCCACCTTGGCTTGCAGGTGGTGATCGACGAAAGGGCCTTTCTTGAGTGAACGTGGCATGTGTGCTCGTCCTACTTCTTGTTGCGCCGACGCACGATAAGGTGGTCGGTTCGTTTGTTGTGACGGGTCTTGTAGCCTTTGGTCGGCACACCCCACGGGGTCACCGGATGACGACCACCCGATGTCCGGCCTTCACCACCGCCATGCGGGTGATCGACCGGGTTCATGACAACGCCGCGGACAGTCGGGCGAACACCGCGCCAGCGTTTCGCACCGGCTTTACCGAGCTTGCGCAGCGAGTGTTCGCCGTTGCTGACGACACCGACGGTCGCGCGGCACTCGGCCGGCACCTTGCGCATCTCGCCAGAGCGAAGACGCAGTGTGACGTGTGCGCCTTCGCGCGCAACGATCTGCACCGATGTGCCGGCACTGCGTGCGATCTGGGCGCCCTTGCCGGGGCGCAGTTCGATGCAATGAACAACCGTACCGACCGGGATGTTTGACAGCGGCAACGCATTGCCGGGCTTGATCGGCGCATCACGGCCGGAGCGCACAGACGCACCAGCTTTCACGCCGTTCGGGGCGATGATGTAGCGACGCTCACCGTCCGCGTATAGAACCAGTGCAATGTGTGCACTGCGGTTCGGATCGTACTCGACACGCTCGACAAGGCCGTTGATTCCGTCCTTGTTGCGTTTGAAATCGATGACGCGGTAGCGCTGCTTGTGACCACCACCGATGTGGCGCGTGGTGATGCGACCGGCGTTGTTGCGCCCACCCGACTTGGTCTTCTTCTCGACCAGCGGCTCGTGCGGACGGCCCTTGTAGAGCGTCCGATCGACAATCTGGACAACACCGCGCCGACCGGCGGACGTTGGTTTGGCTTTGACGATTGCCACGTCAGCTTCCCTCGAATGCAGTCATGTCAATGTCATGGCCGTCAGCAAGTCTGACCACCGCCTTTTTCCAATCGCTCCGCTTGCCCAGGCGCTGACCGTGCCGCTTCACCTTGCCCTTGACGGCCTGGATCTGCACGGTGTCCACCTTGACACTGAACAACTGCTCAACAGCCCGCTTCACTTCGAGTTTGTTCGCGTCGACTGCCACCTTGAAGGTGTGGCGCGAATTGAGCTCGGCATCGACTGTTGCCTTTTCCGACACGTGAGGCGCCAGAAGAACCTGATAGAGACGTTCGTTGTTCACGACAAGCGCTCCTCGATCTGCTTGACCGCTGCAGAGGTCAACACGACTTTGTCGTGACCGACGAGGCTGACCGGGTCAATGTGGAACACGTCGGTCGCCTGAACATACGGCAAGTTGCGCGACGCCAGGTCCACGTTCTCGTCGTAGCCCTCAAGCACGATCAGGCAATCGGTTGCTGCCATGCCCTTGAGCTTCTCGTTGAGCATCTTGGTCTTGGGCGCCTCGAGCGAGAAACTCTCGACAACGATCAAGCGCTCC
>CALDHJ010000434.1 GCA_937941555.1 uncultured Granulosicoccaceae bacterium
GCATGATTCCGGGGGTCGGCGAGTTCACGTCCCAATTTCTCTCCTACACCTACGCGCGGCGCACCTCAAAAGCGCCCGAGACCTTTGGCGAAGGTGCACCGGAAGGACTGGTTGCATCGGAGGCGGCAAACAATTCCGTGCCGCCGGCGGCCTTGATTCCGCTGCTCGCGCTTGGCATCCCCGGTGAGGCGCTAACTGCAATGATGTTGTCGGTGTTCTACGTGCACAACGTCATTCCGGGGCCGAACCTGTTCGAGAACCACCTCGACTTTGTCTACGCGCTCTACGTGTCGCTGCTGATCCTGAACGTGATCGTCGTCGTGTTTCTGCTCTTCTCGACCAATCTGCTGACCCGGATCATTCAGATCCCGACGCGTTTTCTCGGCATGATGATCCTCACCCTCGCCTTCATCGGCGTCTACTCGATCCGCAACTCCGTCGTTGACTGCCTGATTGCCTCGGCCTTCGGTCTGCTCGGGCTGATACTGCGCCGTCTCAACCTGCCGAGTGTGCCCATCGTGCTCGGCATGGTGCTCGGCGGCATCATGGAAGTGAAACTGCGCACCGCCATGATGCGCGTCAACTCACCGCTCGATTTCATCAACCGCCCGATTGCGGCGTTGCTGTTTCTCGCCATTGTGTATGTGTTGGTCATGCACGTGGTGACGCTGCGGCGCGAACACACGCAGCGACTCGCGCAAGCGGATCGCGACAGTGACGTCCACGACACTCAATTCAGGTAAGCCACCGTGCTGGATCAAGCTCAGATAGACACCTTGCGACACCAGGCCGTTGCCGCGCGCGGCCTGCTGATTGACGGCGCAACAGGCCCAAGCGAGGGCGGCCAGACGCTCGATGTGATTTCCCCGATCGACGGCACGGTGCTGACCACCACGGCCGCGGGCACGCGGGACGACACGGCGCGTGCGGTTGCCGCGGCCCGCGCCGCGTTTGAGGACGGGCGCTGGCGCAACATGCCACCTGCGGCACGCAAGCGCATCCTGCTGGCGTGGGCCGACCTGATCGAAGCCGAAGCGCTGGCGCTCACGGTGCTCGGGGTGCGCGACAACGGCACCGAAATCGGCATGGCGATCAAGGCCGAAGCCGGCTCGGCGGTTGCGACGATTCGCTACTACGCCGAGGCGATCGACAAGCTCTACGGCGAGATCGCCCCGACGTCCCCGGAGTTCATGGGCCTGATTCACCGCGAACCGCTCGGTGTTGTGGCGGCGATCATCCCGTGGAATTTTCCGCTCATGATCGGCGCCTGGAAGCTCGGCCCGGCGCTGGCTGTGGGCAACTCGGTGGTCTTGAAGCCATCCGAATCGGCGTCCTTGAGTCTGCTTCGCGTCGCTGAGCTCGCATTCGAAGCGGGCCTGCCGCCGGGCGTGCTCAATGTCGTGACCGGCCGCGGCGATGTGGTCGGTGACGCGCTCGCGCGCTCGATGGACGTGGACGCCGTGGTCTTCACTGGCTCCGGCGCAACCGGACGTCGCCTGCTCGCCGCCTCGTCCGAGAGTAACCTCAAACGCTGCTACCTCGAGCTCGGCGGCAAGTCAGCCAACGTGGTGTTTGCCGATGCGCAGGATCTCGGTGAGGCCGCCAAGGTCAGCGCGGGCGGCATCTTCCGCAACTCGGGTCAGGTCTGTGTCGCCGGCTCCAGGCTGTTGGTCGAGCGCGCGATACACGACGACTTCGTCGCCGAGCTCGCCCGCGCCGCCGGCGCCATGTCGGTTGGCGACCCGCTCGACACGGCAACCCAATCGGGTGCCGTCAACAACCTCACCCAGCTCGAACAGAACCTCGCCTTTGTCGAAACGGCGCAGGCCGAAGGCGGCACGCTCTATCAGGGTGGCGAGCGCCTGCTTGAAGACACGGGCGGCTACTACATGGCACCGACCATCATCACCGACGTCGCAGCGGCGCACACCGTCGCGCAGCAGGAGGTGTTTGGGCCGGTGTTGGCGGTCACTGCCTTCGACACCGAAGACGAGGCCATGGCGCTTGCCAACAGCACCGTGTTCGGTCTGGCAGGTGGCCTCTGGACCGCCAATCTCGGGCGCGCGCACCGCTGTGTCAGGGCGATGAAGACCGGCGTTGTCCACGTCAACACCTACGGTGGCCCGGACGTGACGGTGCCGATGGGTGGGGTCGGGCAATCGGGCAACGGCGTCGATAAATCCCTGCACGCGTTCGACAAGTACACCGATCTCAAAACCGCCTGGATCAAACTGTGACCCGCGACAACGCCGAACTGCTTGCTGACCGCGCGCGCCTGCTCGGCCCGAATGTCAGCACCTTCTACGACAACCCGCTGCACCTCGTCAAAGGCGATGGGGTCTGGGTCTGGGACGCAGCAGGTCGCAAATACCTCGACTGTTACAACAATGTCCCCCATGTCGGACATTGCCATCCTGCTGTGGTCGAGGCGATCACCCGGCAGGCGTCAACACTCAATACCCACACGCGCTACCTGCACGAAGGCATTCTGCGCTACGTCGAGAAGCTCACCGCAGCCTTCGACGCGCCGAGCAGC
>CALDHJ010000435.1 GCA_937941555.1 uncultured Granulosicoccaceae bacterium
GCGAATCGAAGCTCATGCAGACTCTCTGTGCGTAATGTCTTGAGGTGCGCGTGTTGAAGAACCGGGGCTTGCTCCGCCAATCTGGCCTTCAGCGGCAACGACTCGCCGCGATACGGGGGAGTGATGGTCCCGTTCTGTCAGGAAACCGAACCGCGCTGCCGGTTTCCAGGCCTGCTGCATCGGGTGAACCCGGCAGGCGCAATCATTAGACTGAGTGTAACTGCTCTGCAGGATTCCCGCCACTTTTGGACAGGAACCGGGCGCAGGTTCCTCAATCAGCGTCGGCGTAGAGCGTCAAGACGCTGCTGAAATCGAGGCGGCCGTGGCCCTTGGCCTTGTGCATTGAATAGAGGGCACGGGCTTGCGAGCCCATGGGCACCGGGGCGTTGAGCTGTTGGCTCAGGTCCATCGCAAGCCCGAGGTCCTTGACCATGAGATCGGTCATGAATCCCCCTGCATAGCCCTTGCTCGCCGGCGCGTTCTCCATCACACCGGGCACCGGGTTGTAGACGTTAAGGGCCCAGTTGCCGCCGGAGCTCTGGCGCATGATCTCCGACAGCACCGCCGGATCGAGCCCGGCCTTCGCGCCCATGTTAAGCGCTTCACAAGTACCGGTCATCAACACCGACAACAGCATGTTATTGCACGCCTTGGCAATCTGCCCGGCACCGGTCGCGCCTGCATGAAAAATATTCTTGCCCATCACGTCCAGCACCGGCTGCACCCGCGCAAAGTCTTCGGCCGAGCCACCACAGAGGAAGCTCAAGGTGCCCGCCGCGGCCCCCGCGGTGCCACCCGACACCGGCGCATCGATGAAGGCCACACCCGCCGCCACCGCGGCGGCACCAACCGCCTGCGCGGTTGCCGCGTCGATGGTGGAACTGTCGATCGCCACGGCACCGGACTTCAACACCCCGAACAACGGGGTGTCCCCGTCGAGGTAGAGTGCGCGCACATGCTCCCCTGCCGGCAACATCGACACCACGAAATCGGCGTCGGTCGCTGCCCCGACCGCCGAGGGCGCCGCCTGTGCGCCGGCGGCAACGGCCTCGGCGATAGCGCTTTCAACGAGATCGAAGACGGCGACGTCGTGTCCTGCCTTGACCAGGTTCAGTGCCATGGGAAGGCCCATGTTGCCAAGGCCGATGAATCCAATGCGTGCCATGTCGGGAAGCTCCTGGTTCAGATTAGGGAGGCCAGCGGGTTGTCGTCCCACGGGCTGACAAAAAAGGAATCAACAACAGCCGGGTCGACCGTCTCGAGCGATTTGAAGGTCCAGTCCGGCTTGCCGGTCTTGTCAATCAGAAGTGCAGTCACGCCTTCCTGAAATTCGCGAAAGCGGGTGCATTGCACCGACAGCCCGAGCTCGGACAGGAACACCTCCCGCAACGAGGCATGGCGTGTGCGCGCGAGTTGCTGTGCCATCACCTTGATCGCAAGTGGGCTGCCGTGACCGGCAGTTTTCTGCGCGCGCTGCAACCACGGGTCGTCTGTTTCGAGTGCCATGAGGTTGGCAAAAAAGCCGTCGACTGAATCGGCGTCGGTCAGCTGTTGGATGAGGTCGTAGTGTTCGCGAATCGGCGAGACCGGGTCATAAGACGGCTGGCTGTCGGCTTCGAGGCCCCTGAGCACGCCATTGACCACTGTGTGCGCATCGTGATCTTGCCAGGCGCCGGCGACGAGCTGCTCCAGCATCTCGGCATAGCGGGCGCTTTCGACAAAGCGGTTGCCGAGTCCGAGGAACAACACGTCGGCGGCGTTCAGCCTCACACCGGTCACCGCAACAAACAGACCCGTGCGTCCGGGCAAGCGGTTCAGAAACCAGCTGCCGCCCACATCCGGGTAAAGCGCGATGGTCACTTCCGGCATCGCCAGCACGGCGGTGTCGGTCACCACCCGGTGGCTGCAGGCAGTCAGCAGGCCTTTGCCGCCGCCCATGACAATGCCGTTGCCCCAGCAGATGATCGGCTTGGGGTAGGTGTGCATGTCGTAGTCAAGCTTGTATTCCCGCGAAAAGAATGCCTCGGGCAAAGACGCGTCCCCGCCCTCACGCATCGCTTTCGCGAGACTCACCACATCACCGCCGGCACAAAACGCTTTTTCTCCGGCCCCGCGCAGCACGATCGCCTTGACGCTGTCATCGCTGCGCCAGGCATCGAGCTCGGGTTGGATGGCGTCGATCATCGCAAGCGTCAGGGCGTTGTGGCGCGCAGCGTCATTGAGCATCAGCTCCATGACCCGGTGGCCATCGGCGGTGCGGTGTTCTTCGATCAGTACGGGGGACATAGGCGGCGTCTACCAGAGAGTGGGTTCAACAGGAATACGCAATCAGAGTAGCGCGTCGGCGTTGTCGAGCAGGCGTCTCGCAACCAGCACGCGCATGACTTCATTCGTACCTTCGAGAATGCGGTGAACGCGGGTGTCACGCAAGTAGCGCTCAAAGGGGTACTCGCGGATGTAACCAATGCCGCCGTGCAACTGCAGCGCCTCGTCACACACCCGGTAACCGACATCCGTTGCGAAGCGTTTGGCCATCGCCGCGTAAGCGGTTTTGTCGGGGTCGTTCAGGTCGAGTTTGCTCGCCGCGAGGCGCACCATCTGCCGCGCCGCAACCAGTTCGGTCGCCATGTCCGCAAGGCGAAATTGCAGGGCCTGAAAATCAGCAATCGCGCGGCCGAACTGCTTGCGCTCGAGCAGGTAGGCGCGCGCTTGTTCGAGCGCGATCTGGGCCGTGCCGAGCGAGCACGCTGCGATGTTGATCCGCCCGCCGTCGAGGCCGGCCATGGCGATCCGGAAGCCGTCGCCTTCGTTGCCCAAGATCCGCTCGGCCGGCACCTCAACCTGATCGAAATTGATCTGGCGTGTGGGCTGGCAATTCCACCCGAGCTTTTCCTCTTTGCGCCCGAAGGTAATGCCGGCACTGTCCGCGTCCACGGCAAAGGCCGAGATGCCCTTGGGCCCGGGCCCGCCGGTGCGGGCCATGACCACGAGCAGGTCTGTGCTGCCGGCACCCGAGATGAAGATCTTGCTGCCGGTCAGGCGGTAGACATCGCCGTCGCGCTCGGCACTCGTGCGCAAAGACGCTGCGTCCGAGCCCGCGCCGGGTTCGGTCAGGCAGTAGGACGCGAGCTGCTGGCCGCTGCACAAGCCTGGCCCGAGCGCTTCGCCGACAGCCGCCGACGCGTATTGGCCCACCATCCAGGTCGCCATGTTGTGGATAGAGATGTAGGCGGTGGTGGAGGTGCAGCCGCGCGACAAGGCCTCGAACACCAGCGCGCTGTCGAGCCGTGGCAATCCCAAACCGCCGATCGACTCGGGCGCATAGAGACCACACAAACCGAGTTCACCGGCCTTGCGCAAGACCTCGACCGGAAAGATCTCCTCGGCGTCCCACTCGGCGGCCTTGGGTGCGAGTTCGTTGTCGGCAAAGGTCGTCGCCATGTCGACAAAGGCGCGTTGATCTGCGTTCAGTTCAAAATCCACAAGCGCTCCCCGAGCTGCGTGTCCACGCGTGGGAATGCCATCGCGTGCGATATAGTTGTGCATTCTGCCATGCAGAAACACCTGTTTCGATTGCTTATCTTGGCATTCACTTGGACTTTATTGTGCTCTACCGAGGCTACGGCGCATGAGTAGACCGTCCAACTGGCCGCTCCCGCCCGACAGCGTGCGCCATGTCGCACCGCGCCAGGTACAGGAGGCCATGGCGCGCGATCCGCTGTGTCGCGCGCTCTACCCGATCGGAATGGGCCACTATCGGCAGGCTCGGGGCCACCGCATGCAGCGCCCACAGCACGACGACCATCTGCTGCTCTACTGCTGCGCCGGCGAGGGCAGCCTGCGGGTCGGGCTACACGCGGACAACGAGCTGACCGTTCGCACCGGCGATGTGGTGATGCTCCCAAGCGGCCTCGCCCACCGCTACCACGCGCAGGACGCCAACCCCTGGACGGTCTATTGGGTGCATTTTCTCGGCAGTCACGCCACGGACTACACCGCGCTCTTCCACCAGCACGGTGACAGCGACGTCTGTTTTCAGCTCGGTGTGCACCCGGCGCTGATCGCTGAATTCGAACAGCTGCTGGCCTCGCGACACGGCAGCGCGACGCGGCCGGACCTGATCGCGGCCTGCAGCCGTTTGCGCGTGATTCTGTCCGACATCGCCAAGCGCCTGCCGACCGCAGCCCAGGCCACCCGGCGCGGCGCAATCAATGTCGAGGAACTCGACGCCTTCATGCACCAATACGTCGCCGAACCCCTGACGCTCGACGACTTCGCTGCCCACTGCCGGGTGTCGCGCTTTCACCTCGTCAAACGCTACCGCGAGCTCTCCGGCAACACCCCGATCAAGCGATTCATCGACATCAAGATGGCGCGGAGCTGCCACCTGCTCGACACCACACCCGATCCCGTTCGCGATATCGCCGCCGCTGTGGGCTACCCCGACCCGTGTTATTTTTCGCGGTGTTTCAAGCGGGTCATGGGCATCTCGCCGAGCGCCTACCGTGGGCGCCAGCGCGCTCTGTACTGACTCCGCCCCTCGCATCACACAGGCACTTGAACATGGACATCTACGGCGACAAGCGCTCGGGTAACTGCTACAAGCTGCAACTCGCAGCTGGCCTGCTCGGCATCGAATACGACTGGCACGATGTCGACATTCTGAAGGGGGAGTCGCGATCGGCGGACTTCCTCGCGCTCAACCCCGCAGGCGAAATCCCGTTGGTGGTGCTCGATGACGGGCGGCGTTTGTCGGAGTCGAACGCGATCATCAACTACTTCGCCGAGGGCACCCCACTCGCCCCGATCGATGCCTACCACCGCGCCACAATACAACAGTGGCAATTCTGGGAACAATACAACCATGAACCGCGCATTGCCGTTGCGCGGTTCATCAAGCTGTACCAAGGCCTCCCCGAAGCCCGACGCGCCGAATTCGACGCCCTGCAGAAACCCGGGCACCGTGCGCTCAATCTCATGGACCAGCGGCTTCTCAACCAACCGTGGCTCGCCGGAGATCAACTCTCGATGGCCGACATCTCCCTCTACGCGTACACGCACGTGGCAGGCGACGGCGGTTTCGATCTGTCGCCCTATGCCGGCATCAACGCCTGGCTCGCACGGATCACCGAGCAGCCCGGCTATGTCGCGTTGGAAGCTGGCTGAGAGCAGCTGATCGGCGAGGACGCCGGGGAGTCGGCGAGGCTCGCACCCGACCAGAGGGCCGACGCGAGTATCGACGGACAGGCTGTCGCACCCTCCACCACCCACTGTGCGACGGCCGCTGCCACATCCGGGTAACGAATTTCCACCACGGGCGGCGAGCCTTCGAGCCAGGTTTGTATAAAGGTGCGTGACAACTCCGGCATCACCGTCGCGAGCCTGGCTGCCTGCAGGGCAACCGCGTTCGACTGTTGCTCGAACTGCCCGGCGAGCGGCCGCACCAGCACTGGCACACCGAGGTGAATCGCCTCACTGGTCAGTTCGAAACCGGCATTGCAGATCACGGCGACGGTCCCGCAGAGGTCCTCGTGAAAGCCCTCGCGGGACACTGGTAGGCGGGTCACGTTGCCCTCGCGCTGCACGGCAGCGACTGGCCCGTAGACCCGAAACTGCCAGCCTGGAATCCCGTTCAGCATGGCGGTCACCGCCGCCTGATTCTCCCACGGCAGGTACACCACGACCTCGCCGTGGCAGGCCCGTCGCAGCAACCGTGCGGTGTCGACTATCGGCGGCAGAATGCCGTCACCGTAGGGCGCCCAATGCAAGCCGAGCGCACGCGACGCCGGCGCAAAATGTCGCAACAACGCGCGCGCCAGCGGATCACCTTTTGCTGTCGGGGTGCCTGGTCCGAACGCGTACTGGTGCCCGACGCCAATCACCGAACGCGACTGCAGACGGCCCGCCCACGCCGTGATCGGTTCGTAGTCGGTCACGATGTGGTCGTAGCACTCGAGATTCAGCGACCGAATGGCGTGCCACACCCGGCGCGGCGACGCCTGAAGCGCGGTTTTCAGCGAGTCCACCCGACCGTTCTTCACCGCGAAGGTCAAACCCTCACGGTGCAGGACGCGGCGGGCGCCTGGCATGGCGGGCACCTGATCCGCCGCGCGCCCCGAGACCAACACGTCCACCTCAGCGCCGCGCACCGTAAGCTCGCGCAACACGAGCCGGCTGCGCGAGAGGTGGCCGTTGCCGGTGCCTTGTACGCCGTACAAAATCCGCATCAGCCGATCAGCCCGAGTGCGAACCAGCCGACCGCGAGACCGAGTGCGCCGCCCGCCACAATGTCAGACGGATAGTGCACACCGAGCAACACACGCGAACACCCAACCGCCGCCGCCCAACTGTAGGCCAGCAACGCGGACACCCCGAGCAGCGATACCACCAGATACGCCGTCAGGAAGGCCGCCATGGTGTGACCACTCGGGAAACTGAAACGGTCTGCCGGCGCGGTCGCCGCGACGAAACGCGGCAAGGTCTCAGCCGGTCGCTTGCGTTTGAAGAAGCGCTTCGCCACGACGTAAAGCACCCGTTCGATCCCGAACGCGAGCAGCGCCACCGAGAGAAAGTGTGATGCCTCCGGCGAATCACCGAGACTCGCGAGAACGATGCAGCCAAGCGGCACATAGCCGTCTCCGGAACGTGATACCCAACGCACCACGCCAACCAGACGCGGGCGTCGCAGCCGGCCGGTTGCATGCACTACCCGGCGATCGAATTGGGTTATGGCAGCGAGTGCAGACATGCGATCAGTCTGCGTGGCAGTTGTGACACCGGCATGAACCGCGGGCCGTTCGCCAGACAGCCTGTGTGGTTGGTACCGCAACGCCGACAACACGCACTGCTGGCCATTGAAAACCCGTGACGCTCCCACTACTGTTGTCGGTTGAGGCAGGGACTCACATGGTCAAGACGGCAAAATTCAATATCGGGCAGGTGGTCAAACACCGATTCTTCCCGTTCCGCGGCGTGATTTTCGACGTCGACCCCGAATTCGACAACACCGACGAATGGTACGACGCCATTCCGGCCGAAATCCGACCGCACAAAGACCAACCCTTCTACCACTTGTTCGCCGAGAACGACCAGAGCGAGTACATCGCCTACGTCTCCGAGCAGAATCTCCTGCCCGACGAATCCGGCAAGCCCTGCCGGCACGAGGCGGTCAAGAATCTGTTCGAACGTGACGAGGCTGGCGTCTACCACAGCCGCGGAAAATCCAGCCACTGAGTGCCGCTGGGTCGCGCCCAGGCGTCTGTGCTAGGGTCAGCCGCGTCCACACCAGCAGACGTCGCACC
>CALDHJ010000436.1 GCA_937941555.1 uncultured Granulosicoccaceae bacterium
GATCAAATCTCGCAGCTTGTTGAACAACTGCGCAGTAACCCCGAGAGCCGGCGCTTGCTGGTCAATGCCTGGAACGTCGCTGATATCGAGCAGATGGCGCTGCCTCCTTGTCATTGCTTGTTTCAGTTCTACGTTGCCGATGGGCGTTTGTCTTGTCAGTTGTACCAGCGCAGCGCTGATATTTTTCTCGGAGTGCCGTTCAATATTGCAAGTTATGCATTACTCACGGCGATGCTCGCGCAAGTGTGTGGACTGGAGGCGGGGGATTTCGTGCACACATTGGGAGATGCACACCTCTACGACAATCACACGGACCAGGCTGAGCTGCAACTCTCGCGCACACCAGGTGCGTTGCCGAGCTTGTGGTTGAATCCCGACATTGACGATCTTTTCGCGTTCAGATTCGATGACATTCGATTCGAAAACTACGTCGCTGAGCCCAACATACCGGCGCCAGTTGCGGTATGAAAAAGAGCATGGTCATGGCGATGGACCGCAATCGCCTGATCGGGCGAGAGGGTGGGCTGCCCTGGAAAATTCCGGCTGACATGCGGCACTTTCGGCGTGTCACCACCGGGTGCCCGATTCTGGTGGGGCGCCGGACTTTCGTCGAAGACATTGGCCGACCGCTACCCGGACGGGAAACCATCGTGATCAGCCGCGATCCGACCTGGCGGGCTGATGGCGTGCACGCAGCGACGTCGCTCGAGGCGGCGTGGCCGTTGGCCGAGTCCCTGATGCCGTCGGCAGAGGCTGCGCATGTGATCGGTGGTGCGGTGTTGTGTCGAGCAGCTATTGCTTCTGTAGACCTGCTGCACCTGACGGTGATCGACGCGGCTTTTGAAGGCGATACCTGGTTTGACAGCTTCGAATGGCAGAATTGGAATGTCGTGGAAGAGCTGGCGCTCTCACCGGGCGACGACACTAATTGGCCGCTGACCTTTTACACTCTGGTGCGCCGGGGCGCGCCGTCACAGGAGATCATCACATGAAAGTCGCTTTTATCGGTCTTGGTGTCATGGGATACCCTATGGCCGGGCACCTCGCCACGGCAGGTCAGGATGTGTCCGTCTACAACCGCACGCAATCGCGCGCTGATGCCTGGGTGGCACAGCACGGCGGGCGTTCTGCAGCCACGCCGCGCGACGCAGCAGAGGGCTGTGACTACGTGATGGTGTGTGTCGGCAACGACGACGACCTGCGCAGTGTTGTGTTAGGTGAAGACGGTGCGTTGGCCGGTATGTCAGCTGGGACTGTGCTGGTTGATCACACCACTGCGTCGGCCCAGGTCGCGCGCGAGCTGGCGGCCCTGGCGCAGAATCAAGGCGTGGAGTTTCTCGATGCGCCGGTGTCCGGCGGACAGGCGGGGGCGGAAAATGGTGCGTTGACTGTCATGGTGGGTGGCGAGTCCGGCACTTTTGAGCGCGCACAGCCCGTCATCGATGCGTACGCGCAACGCATTCGCCTGATTGGCCCGGCCGGTGCGGGCCAGCTGACCAAGATGGTGAACCAGATCTGTATTGGCGGCCTCTTGCAAGCGTTGTCCGAGGGTGTCCACTTTGCGAAACGTGCGGGCCTCGATGCCGATGCGGTATTCGATGTGATCTCGAAAGGCGCGGCGCAGTCCTGGCAGATGGAAAACCGCGCTGCAACCATGGCTTCGGGTGAATTCGATTTCGGCTTTGCGGTGGACTGGATGCGCAAGGACCTCGGTATCGTGCTCGACGAGGCGAGGCGCAACGGCGCGCAAGTGCCGGTCACCGCGCTGGTGGACAGCTTCTATAGTGATGTACAGCGGTCTGGTGGTAACCGCTGGGACACCTCCAGCCTGATCACGCGCTTGCAAATGCAAGATTGACGGTGGCTCGGTATACTCCAGCGCGTCCGACTCGGTGAACCGGAACCATGTCACTACAACACCCTGAGAAATGTTTTGTGTTGCTCCACGGTCTCGCCGACGCCGCCGGCTTTGACACAGTGGCCGGGGTTGATATGTGGCAGGTTGGGGAGGCGCTTGGCTTCGAGCTGGAAACGGTGCAGTCACTGGTTCGGCAGCTGAGTGATGAGCGGCTCGTCGCCCTGCGCCCTGAAGCCGGGGCCGTGAGTGTGTCATCCGTTGGGCTTGCAGCGGTCAACCTGGCCAAGGCGTTTCCCGACCGGCCCAGTCCCCATTTTCCGGCCCTGTCGGGATTTTTCGGGCTTGGCGATGACAGCGGTTCTGCGCTGTGCAGACACTCGATCAGCGTGTTGCTCGATCAGCTTGACGATTGCCGCGGGCTGCTGGCTTCGCGCCACGAACCGTCTGCCCATTTGGAACAACGACTGGTCGAGCTTGAACGCGCCGTCACGGAAAGCCGCGTGGAACCCACCAGCTTGCGGCAAGGGCTGCAGCGACTGCGTGAATCCCTGACCGACTCCTGATCGGCACGTAAATCAGCCAATAATTGGGTCTGGGCCCCTCCGCTTTTACCCAACTTCTGACCCAACCAAGCCGTTTGCGGCATTTTCATGTTGCATCGCCTTTCTTTTTTGGAAAGTTCGACCCATAGTTAAGTGAGTCACTTTTGTGACACGGCTTGCAGTGGCGTTACGCCAGCGCGCCGTTTGCGTGAAATTCACACCTTGGCCAGGCAAACCATGTACTTGCAAGAATTCCAGCTGAAGGCTCCTCCGTTTGCCGATATCCCCGACTCGGTCTGGTACGTACCGCATTCCGGGGCGGAGAGTGCATTCGCCGCGGTGTGTGTGGCGTTGCAGCAAAGCGATCCGGTGGTGGTGCTCAACGGCGTCCACGGTGTGGGCAAAACTCAGCTTCTCCGGCGACTGGCATTTGAGCTTGATCGGACCAATATCCTGAATTTCATCGGTTTTTCGAGTTTCGACAGCGATCAGGTGCTGGTATCCATTGCCCAGGGGTTTGATATCTCGGTCGAGGGTGACGGCACGGCTGCGGTAGTCGCGTCGATTGGACATTTCCTGCACGATTGCGTCGCCCAGGATCAGCGCGCCATCCTGGTCATCGATGACGCCCATCTGGCAAGTGACGCGGTGCTCGAGAACATTGCGTTGCTGTCCAACCACATCAGCGGTGGCGTGCGCCCCTTGAGCATTGTGTTGTCGGGCTGCTTCAACCAAAACAGGCCTCTGCCGGCTGGCATACAGGCCCGCATGCGTTTTCGCGCTGAACTCGCGCCCCTCGTGCGGGACGAATGTGACATGTATATCCAGACACGTTGGCATATCGCCGGTTCGAACCAGGCGCTCGACATCGATCCCGATGCCATTGATGCCGCGCACGCGTTCAGCGAAGGCGTGCCGCGCGCACTCGGGTGGGCACTGGACAGCGCGTTGACGGTGTCGGCCGCTCAGCGGGAGGGACGCATCAGCGCCAAAAGCATGGGGCGTGCGCTGGCCATCTTGCGCGGAGAGACGCCACCGGCCGGAAAGATGCCGGCCGACGCCGGTCCGTTTCCGACGCCGCCGGAGATGCCAAGCGCGCAAAAAGACTCTGTTGTCACACCGATTGTCGGCGCGCCCAGCCGGTTGGTGATAACGAATGCCTCTGGTGAGTCCGCGGAAATCGATCTGGCGCTCGGCGAATACACCATTGGCCGCGCACCGGAGTGCGATATTCAGCTCGAGAGCAGCCACATCAGCCGTCAGCACGCGAGGCTTGAGGTGACGCGAGACACTATCTCGCTGGTCGACCTTGGCGGTGTGAACAAGGCTCTGGTCAACGGCGATGTGATCGACCGACAGGTTGTAGCCGTTGGAGACCGCATACAGCTTGGCGAGTTTGTCCTGCAAATTGAAAACGTCTGATGTGCGCACGCACGGTTTGGCAGTAACCCAATATGAATGATTCCGAATTTGTTCAACTCGATGGTGATCGCCAGGAAGGTGGACGGCTTTTCAAGGTCTTGGGCCGTCGAAAGCTCGCCTTCTTCTTGCCGTTGTACTTGATGCTTGCGTTGGTTGCGTTAGGCATCACGCTGGTGACGCCGAAGTATGAGTCGCGCGCCTCCTTGCAGGTGCAGCGACAATCGGTCACCGGAGCTGATGCACTCGAAGCGGCGAAGCAGGCAGACAAGCGGCTGGCGCGCGTTCAGCAAAGCATGCAAACCAACGCGAACATCGAGCAACTCATTCGCGAGTACAACGTCTTCTCGCTCGACGTGGAGAAGCCGCAGCTGGTTATCGACAAATTCCGCAAGTCGATGGCGTTTGAGCGCATCGACGCCGATTTGGTAGACGACCGTACTGGTCGCAGATCGACCACCACACTGGCATTCGAAGTGGCCTTTCGGCATCCTGACCCGCAAGTGGCAAATGATGTCACCGAAGCGCTGACCAATCAGCTGCTCGATCTTTCGAATGCGGCGCGCCAGAGCGAAGGCGAGGCGACAGCTACGGTACTGACCCAGAACTCAGAGCGTCTAGAGAAAGTTGCGGAAGAACTTGAAACGCGACTCACGGAGTTTCGTCGTCAGCACAGCGGCAAGTTACCAGAAGAAGCTGCAACCAATTTCCAGGGTGTACAGAGCACGCAGACTCAGCTTTTGGCGATAGACGGCGAAGTGCGCAGCTTGCAATTGGAGCGAGCGCGTGTAGAGGCTGAACTTGCCAACACCAATCCCTTTGGCCGCATGGTCGCAACTGACGGCACCACGGTGCTGTCGAATGACGAGAATGTGCGTGTCCTCAAGACGCAGCTCGCAGAAGCTCGGCGCAAGTACTCGGCCGAACACCCGGATATCCGTCGCCTCGAGCGACAGCTGCGCGAGGCTGAGGCCGCCGCCGGCAGTTCGGGTCTGACCTCGATCGAGCGGGCGCCCGACAACCCCGCGTACATCACATTGCGTTCCACTCTGGGGTCGATCGATTCTCGACTGGGGTCATTGCAGATCACCCGTGGTGAGCTGCGCAGCAAACTCGACGGCCTAGAGCAACGCCTTGCCGGTGCGCCCGAAATTCAAAAGCAGTATCTCGCGTTGCAGCGCGAATACGATCAGGCGGTCAACGAGGTCGAAGATGCGCGCACCAAGGTTGCCGAAGCCGAACTGTCGATTGCCATCGGCAACAGCGACACTGGCGATCGTCTGACATTGATCGAGGCCCCGGTCGTGGCGACCGCGCCTGACAAGCCGGTGAGACTGGCGGTCGGTGTGCTCGGAACGCTGATGGCGCTTTTTGCCGCGTTTTCCTTTGCTGTGCTGGTCGATTTCTTCGACCGCTCGGTTCGCGATGTCAGTGATTTGATCGGGTTGACCGGCGAACCGCCGCTGGGTGTGATCTCACGCATTTCCAGTCGTGGCGAGTCGGCGCTCGGCACGCTGGGGTACGTGATGATGGTTGCATCCCCCTTGTTGATTGCAGCGTTCCTCTATTTGAAACTCGGGTCTGGCGGCTGAGCCACCCTTTGGGAGTCTGACGACTTATGGAATTTCTACGAGACGCCGTCAACAAGTCCGGTGATGCGATGTCGGCCAACCGCAGCGGAAACAATCGCCGTTTGCGCGTGGTGGATGAGCTCAAGTTCGAGTACACCCAGACAGCGGTAGTCGAGACACCGAAGTCGACCCTGTACCGCAACCGCGTGGTT
>CALDHJ010000437.1 GCA_937941555.1 uncultured Granulosicoccaceae bacterium
AGGGTCCCGTCGAGCGCCGCATCGACCTGCTCACGGCTCAGGTGTGCCGCAAAGGCCTGTATGAAGTCGTAGGTAAATCCGCGCAAGCGTGCACCGCGCGGCAAGACGATATGGGTGGTGCTGGGTTTGAACAAGGTCGAAGCATCCAGCGCCACCAGACCATCCGACTCGCATTGTTCGGCCGCAAGACTGGCGACAATTCCCACACCGAGGCCGAGCCGAACGTAGGTTCGGATCACTTCCACATCGGACGCACTGAGTGCGACCCGCGGCGACATGCCCCGTTCGCTGAAGGCTTGATCGAGTTTCGAGTGCCCATCAAATCCGAAGGTGTAGGTGACTATCGGATACTGGCCAAGCGCTTCGATGGTGACGCCGTCGAGCCGGTGAATACGTTGCAACGGGTGGCCGTCGGGCACGAGCAGCGAGCGATTCCAGCGGTAGCACGGCAGCAACACGCAATCGTCGAGGTGACTGCCTTCGGTGCTGATGGCAAGGTCAGCATCCCCCCCAGCGAGCATCTCCGCGATCTGCGCAGGCGTGCCCTGGTGCAAGCGCAACGCCACGTGCGGGTAGCGATCGCGAAAGTGCTCGATCACCGGCGGCAGCACGTACCGGGCTTGCGTGTGGGTGGTCGCAATCGCAAGTTCACCCACGTTCGGATTGGCAAACTCGCGACCGGTTGTGCGTATCGAATCAACACCCTGCAGAACTTCGGTTGCCAGTTGCACCACCCGCTCGCCAGCCTCGGTGAGACTGACGATCTGTTTGCCACGGCGCTCGAACAGCTCTACGCCGAGCTCTTCTTCAAGCGCCCGTATTTGCCGACTGACGCCGGGCTGGGACGTGAAGAGCGCCTCGGCGGTCTGGGAGACGTTGAGATTGTGTCGCACCATCGCGACAACGAATCGCAGTTGCTGCAGTTTCATCTGTCGATGTGACAGCGCACGACAGCGCTACCCGAGCGGATCGTTGAGAATGATGTTCGCGGTGCGTTCCGGTCCGGTCGAAACTATATCGATCGACACACCGAGCAACTCGCGCAGGCGCTCGACATAAGCACGTGCATTGTCAGGCAGATCATCCCAATTCGTCACACCCACGGTGTCGGCATCCCAACCCGGCAGGGTCTCGTATATCGGCTTGCACGCCTGAAACGCCTGCTGCGTGCCCGGCGGCCAGTCGACCTCCTTGCCGTTGCTGTCTTCGTAGGCAACGCAGACTTTCAACTCGTCAAGACCGTCGAGCACATCGAGCTTGGTCATGACTAGCCCGTCGATGCTGTTCAGCGCAATCACCTGGCGCATGAACACGACATCAAACCAGCCACAGCGTCGCGCGCGCCCGGTGGTTGCCCCGAACTCATGGCCGCGCTCGGCCAAACGCACACCGACATTGTCAAAAAGCTCGGTCGGAAACGGCCCTGCGCCGACACGGGTCGTGTAGGCCTTGACGATACCGAGCACGTAGTCGATGTGCCGCGGACCCACGCCACAGCCCGAGCCGACACCGCCAGCCGTCGTGTTCGATGAGGTCACAAAGGGGTAGGTACCGTGGTCGACATCGAGCAACGTGCCCTGAGCGCCTTCGAACAGCACCCGTTCACCCGCCAGGCGCAACGCGTTCAGTTCGCGTGCGACGTCGGTACACTGCGCGGCGAATCGTTCGAACAGCGCAAACTGCCCTTCAACGATTTCGTCTGCGTCGACAGCGTCCTGTCCGTGGCGTTCGACCAGAAGGAAGTTGTGCCACTCGATCAATGACCGCAGCCGGGCCTCGGCGTACTCGCGATCATTCAAGTCACCGAAATGTACGGCGCGGCGCGCAACCTTGTCCTCGTAGGCCGGGCCGATACCGCGACCGGTCGTGCCGATTGCCTCGCCGCCCTTGTCGCGTTCTCGCGCCTGATCGAGTGCGATGTGTGTGGGCAGAATCAGCGGACAGGACTCACTGATAAACAGACGATCGAGTGCCGGTACGCCAGCTTCCTCGAGCTGGTCGACCTCGGTGCGTAGCGCGTCGAGCGACAACACCACGCCGTTGCCGATATAGCAACTGACACCGTCGTGCAAAACGCCGGACGGCACCAGATGCAGCACGGTTTTCTCACCGCCGATCACCAGAGTGTGGCCGGCGTTGTGACCGCCTTGAAAGCGCACAACCGCGCGGACGCGATCGGTCAGGTAGTCGACGATCTTGCCTTTGCCTTCGTCGCCCCACTGTGTGCCGAGAATGATGATGTTCTGTTTCATGAATCAGATCTTTTGTGTTTGCCACACACCGTCGTGCAGCAGCAGTTCACGGTCACATCCGAGATCAGCCGCGCTGTCTTCGGGATTGAAGGCGACGACTACGCGCTCGCCTTGCTCACGCAGCGCTGTCACCGCTTGCCAAAGTGAGGGGTCAGAAGTGTCCGGCGCGAGAATGCCGAGGGGTTTGCTGTCAGTCTGTTCCGTCAGGCTGACAAGCTGCCGCAGGTCACAGCTGAAGCCCGTTGCCGGACGGGCCCGGCCAAAGTCCGCACCGACGTCGTCGTAACGCCCACCGCGTGCGAGTTCGTTGAGACCACCCTGTCGGTAGGCTGAAAACACCACACCTGTGTGGTAGCGATAACCGCGCAGCTCGCAGAGGTCCACCAACACAGGCAGAGACGGGTAACGCTCACGCAGAGAGGCCACAAGGGCTTCAAGTTCATCGAGGGCACGTTGTACGTCATCTCCGGCGCAGGCGACCTGTTCACGAGCGGCCGAGATGACCGACGCATCACCCGCCAGCCCGATCAACGCCAGAATCGCTTGTGCTGGTTTCGCCGGCAAGGCCTTCACCCGCACGAATTCGGTGAGTTCAGGGCGTGACTTGCGCTGCATGATATCGAAGAGTTGCGCGTCGTCCGATGCGTCGAGCCCGATCGCCTGCACCAGTGTCCGATAGACACCGACATGGCCGAGATCGAGCTGCACCGATTCCGCGCCAGCCGCCGCGAGTGAGGCCAGCATCAGCGACACGATCTCGACTTCACTCTGCGCGCCCTGGTGCCCGAACAGTTCGGCGCCGAGCTGCATCGGCGAGCGGCTCTCACCTATTCCGGTACTGCGTGTGCGCAGCACCGTACCGGCGTAACTCAAGCGCACCGTGCCCGCGCGTTGCAGACGGCTCGCGTCGATCCGCGCCACCTGGGGTGTCATGTCAGCGTGGACGCCGAGTGTGCGGCCACTGAGCG
>CALDHJ010000438.1 GCA_937941555.1 uncultured Granulosicoccaceae bacterium
GGCGGTCGGATCGGTGGGCTCAGGGCTGTAATCAGCCCGGCAAGGCTCGGCATCCGGGCGCAACAGACGTCGATTCGGCAGCCGAAAAACTCCGTGCGTGCGGGCCTGGACAGCCCGGTATCAGCCGCGGCTCACAGCACCCAGTCGCGGGCAGGTCGGAACGGCTGCCGGGGCTCCGGGGGCGAGCACGATCTGCAGCGTTTCCCCGTCGAAGGCAATCACATCACCCGAGACGATCTTCTTGCGGCGCCGGGTTTCGACCGCCCCGTTGACCGTCACGATGCCCGCGTCAATCGCGGCCTTGGCCTCGGCCCCACTGGGAGCCAGACCCTCGAATTTCAGGATCTTGTAGAGCTCGACCGGCTCCTTCGAGATGGATACAGGGCGCACCGGCGCGTCACTCCGACGGGTCACAGGAAGGGAGACCGCACTCTACCCAAGCGCGGGTTGAAATGCCGCTTCGAATGGCGCAACACCCCGGAAAACGGCCATTCAGCCTGCCCGATTGACGCCCCCGGGACGCGAACTGAACCCGTTATAGACACGAGGTACGTACCCCAAAGAGTCGCGAGCGTACCGGCGTCTTGCCGGTCAGATCGTGATGGGCTCGCCGTGCGGCGTCGACCGCGCGGCGGCGTCCCAGCGGCGTTGCAAGTCGCCAAGTTGGCCGGGACCGGCGAGGCCGCGGAGTTGAACGAAAGTCTCGAAGGCCGTGAGCCAGCAGCCGAAATAGTGATCCGGCACGCTTTGGCCAGACACTTGGGGCGTCTTTGCCAGCTCGGCGCCGAAATGCGCTGCCCAGTCTTTCCACGCAAAGTGGCCGGCCTCGTTCAGCGCCGTGGTCAGGGCAAAGAGCTGCGCCTGCCAGGGCGCAGCGAACACCGGCTCGCCGCCCTGAAGATCGGGCAGCGGTGGCAAATCGGCGAGCCGGGGATCAGACGCGCTCAAGGTAGGGCTCCCAACAATCGACATTCACACAGCGTGCGCTGCCGTCATCGCCCCAGAGGTCGCGGCCCTCGAAGCGGACGTTGTAGAGCCAGGTCGGATTCTCCCCTTGCCCGAGCGCATTGCTGTCGGGGAACACATGGCAACCGTGAACGCGTTCGACAATGCCCTCGTGGCCGCGCACGTAGAGCGGCAAGCGTGTGTGCGTCGAGGGGTGGTGGTTGCGGGCCCGCACCCGGTCGCCGACTGAAAACGCCGCGGCTGCCGGCGCCGGGCGGTCAACCGGCCCGCCACGGCGCATCACCGCGGCGACGTCCTCGGCCTTGAGTGGCCCCGGCACATCGAGCGCCGGTGTCAGCACAGCCCCCGCTTCGAGTTCCGCCTCGGTCACCAAGCCGCGTTCGAGCATGAGCTTGCACAACGCCGCGTGCCAGATTTCAAAATAGCTGCTCGAGAGATATTGCGCCGGCGGCAGGGTCTCCCTTGCAAATCGGGAGATATCGAGATTCCACGCCTTGGCCGCCCCCATGCCGAGCGTCAGTGCAAAGGCCTTGCGCTCCCAGTCGGCCGAAAACGGCGGCTTCTCGGTGGCGTCAACCGGGCCGAAATTCTGCTGACCGCCCATGTCGTGCGGGCCGTTCACGCTGTGGCCTCATCGGGATTAAGCGCAAGCCCGGTACCGATCATACTGTCGCGGGTCACGAGTGTCGCGAGCTCCGACTCGCTCAGGTTCTCAGTGCCGTCCGGCCGTCGCGGCAACACGAGGTAACGCACTTCGGCGGTAGAATCCCAGACCCGGATGTCCATACCCTCCGGCAGGGTCACACCAAAGTCGGCCAACACACCCGCCGGGTCGATCACGGCGCGCGAGCGATAGGCGGGCGACTTGTACCAGCTCGGTGGCAAGCCGAGCACGGGCCAGGGATAGCAGGAACACAGCGTGCACACGACCATGTTGTGCATCTCGGCGGTGTTCTCTACCACGACCATGTGCTCGCCCTGACGCCCGGTAAAGCCTAGCGACGCGATTGCCGCATCGGCATCGGACTGCAACCAGGCGCGGTAGCTGTCATCGCACCAGGCGCGCGCGACAACCGTTGCGCCGTTCTTCGGCCCAACCTGATTCTCGTAAGTGTCGACGATGGCGTCGAGCGCTGCGGGTTCGACATAACCCTTTTCGACGAGCAGGCTTTCCAACGCGCGAACGCGCACGTCGATCGGGTCGAGGTGGGAGTGGTCATGCGCCACGGTGTAGCCTCCGCTGGACAGTGGCCGTCACCATAGCGCACTGCTGCAGATTCGTCAGCGGCGCGAGACGGTAGGAGACGGCAGCGCCTGCTCAGAAGAGATCGAAGTACTCGGCCTGCTCCCACTCCGACACGGTGTCGAGGTAGCGCTGCCACTCGGCGCGTTTGATCGTTGTGAGGTAGTCTACAAAGGCGTCGCCAAACGCAGCGCGCAGTGTTTCAGACGCTGCGAAGGCCTCGATGGCCGCACCGAGATTGGCCGGCAGAAGGCGTTCGATGTCCTCGTAGGGGTTGACCAGGGGCGGCGGCGCCACGCGTGACTGCTCGATGCCGTCGAGCCCACACGCGATCTGGGACGCGAGCGCAAAGTACGGGTTTGCGCCGCTTTCGGCCACCCGGTTCTCGACGCGGCTTGCCGGGTCGCCCGCGGCCATGAGCGTTCGCACCATGGCGCCGCGGTTGTCGCTGCCCCAGCCGATGCCGTTCGGGGCCAGCTGGTATTCGCCGTAGCGCTTGTAGCCGTTAATGGTGGGAGTGGTCAGCAGGCAAGCCGCTTCGGCGTTGGCGAGCAAGCCGCCAATCCACGCGCTCGCCTTTGGCGACAGGGCATC
>CALDHJ010000439.1 GCA_937941555.1 uncultured Granulosicoccaceae bacterium
ACTCCGAGCACACAGAAGCCGTGACCCTACGGGCCTTGAAGCGCAACCCCGACACCGTCGGTATCTATTCGGGCGGTGCCAGTGTGTTGGCGATCTCGCGGGCGATCACGGTGGCGAAGCTGCCGGTGCGGCCGGTGCTGATCGACCACGAGCTGACCGAAAATTCTTCGGCGCTGCTGCGCGACGGCACCATCGACGCCGTCATCACGCAAAACCCCGGTCACCTCGCCCGCAGTGCGCTGCGCGTGCTGCGAGCCAAGTGTGACAAGACACCCGTTATCAAATCGCAGGAGACCATCCGGATCGATATCGTCATCCGGGAGAACCTGCCCTCCATGGACTAGAGCATCAGGAGAATATGCCGTGAACACAATCAAGGGACCCGCGCTGTTTCTGGCGCAATTCGCTGGCGATGACGCACCGTTCAACTCATGGGATGCAATCACCAAGTGGGCTGCAGATTGCGGCTACAAGGGAGTGCAGGTGCCGTCGTGGGATGCGCGACTGATCGACCTTGACAAGGCCGCCTCGAGCAAAACCTACTGCGATGAGTTCAAGGGCCAAGCGCAGGAGAACGGCGTCGAGGTCACGGAGCTCTCGACCCACCTGCAAGGCCAGCTGGTGGCGGTGCACCCGGCCTACGACACTGCCTTTGACGGCTTCGCCGATCCATCCGTCCACGGCGACCCGAAAGCGCGCCAGGCCTGGGCCGTCGATCAGGTCATGAAGGCGATATCGGCCTCGGCAAACATGGGCATCGGCAACCACGTGAGTTTCTCCGGTGCGCTGGCCTGGCCCTATGTCTACCCCTGGCCGCAGCGCCCGGCGGGCCTGATCGAAACCGCGTTCGACGAGCTCGCGAAACGCTGGCGGCCGATTCTCGATCACGCCGATGAATCGGGCGTGAACATCTGTTACGAGATTCACCCGGGCGAAGACCTGCACGATGGCGTGACCTTCGAGATGTTTCTCGAACGCGTCGACAACCACCCGCGTTGCAACATGCTCTACGACCCGAGCCACTACGTGTTGCAGTGTCTCGATTACCTCGACAACATCGACATCTACAAAGACCGCATCAAGATGTTTCATGTCAAGGATGCCGAGTTCAACCCGACGGGTCGGCAGGGTGTCTACTCGGGTTATCAGCCCTGGGTCGATCGCGCCGGTCGGTTCCGCAGCCTCGGTGACGGGCAGGTGGATTTTTCCGCGGTCTTCTCGAAAATGGCGGCGAACGACTTCGACGGTTGGGCCGTTGTCGAGTGGGAGTGCTGCCTCAAGCACCCGGAAGACGGCGCGCGCGAAGGCGCGCAGTTTGTCAGCGACCACATCATCCGTGTCACCGAGCGGGCCTTCGATGACTTTGCTGACGGCGGCACCGACAACGCGGCCAACCGCAAGATGCTGGGTATCGACCAATGAGCCGCATCAGACTGGGCATGGTCGGCGGCGGCAACGATGCCTTCATCGGCGGTGTCCACCGCATCGCCTCGCGCATCGACGACCGCTACCAATTGGTCGCCGGTGCCCTGAGTTCGACACCGGAAAAATCGCGTGCGAGCGGCGAGGCTCTCGGGCTCGAGCGCATCTACGGCGATTTTCAGGAGATGGCCGAGGCCGAAGCGGGGCGCGACGACGGCATCGAAGCAGTGTCCATCGTTACCCCCAACCATGTGCACTGCGCCGCAGCCGTCGCCTTCCTCGAGCACGGCATCCACGTAATCTGCGACAAACCCTTGACCTCGACACTCGAAGACGCGCACACCCTCGTAGCCGCGGCCGAGAAATCCGATGCGTTGTTCATCCTGACCCACAACTACACCGGCTATCCCATGGTGCGCCAGGCCCGCGACATGGTGGCGGCCGGCGACATCGGGCGCGTGCGGGTTGTGCAAGTCGAGTACCCGCAGGACTGGCTCACGGTCGAGCAGGATTTCAAACAGGCACTCTGGCGAACCGACCCCAACCAGTCGGGTGCCGGCGGCTCGACCGGCGACATCGGCACCCACGCGTTCAACCTCGCGCACTTCATTACCGGGCTGGAAGTGGAGTCACTCGCCGCCGACATCCAGGCCTTTGTGCCGGGTCGGCAAGTGGACGACAACGCACACGTGTTGTTGCGCTATGCCGGAGGCGCGCGCGGCATGCTCTGGTCCAGCCAGGTCGCGCCTGGCAACGAGAACGCGCTTCGGATTCGGGTCTACGGTGAGAAGGGAGGCCTCGAGTGGGCACAGGAAGACCCGAACTACCTCCATTACACGCCCTTTGGTGAGCCCAAGCGACTCATCACCCGCAACGGCGCAGGCGCAGGTGACGCTGCCGCGAGGGTCAGTCGCGTGCCACCCGGTCACCCGGAGGGATATCTCGAGGGCTTTGCCAACCTCTACAGCGAGGCGGCGATCGCGATCGAGGCGGCCCGCACCGGCGCGCCGGTGCCCGACGACGTCGTGTACCCAACGGTACAGGATGGCCTCATGGGGGTACAGTTCGTTGCAGCCTGTGTGCGGTCGTCGGCAGACGATGCGGCCTGGGTCTCGCTCGGCTGACCCGCCACCCGATTCAGTGCTTGGCTCGGACGATGTGACCGGCAACCGCCCCTGCGATGGTTATCTCTCCTGTTGTAGGCACGTCAGAACACATCGTCCGGGCCTTGTGCTGATCCCGTGCAGGGATCGGCGGTGCCCGCTGGATACGGTTTCAGCCATATTCCTCGTTGGGCATTATCGAGTGCGCTTTGGCCAATTGATCACGACCACACCCGCGATTGAGATGACAAGCCCGACCCAGACCATCAGCGACGGTGTCTCCCCGAGCACCACCACACCGAGCAACACACCGACGCCAGCGCGCAGGTACGCCTGACTTGTGACGCCGAGCGGGCCGAGTGTCCAAACCAGACGAAAATACAGCAATAGCGCAAGCCCGGTACATGCGACTGAGAGCACTACTGTTGACACGATTGCCGGCGAAGATGGCAGTGTGGCGGGTACTCCATCAACCCAGTACGCAGCCGGGATCAACACCACGGCCGCGCACAGCATCGTGCCCGTGGCCGTAGGCAACGCACCCACCGAGTTGAACCGTCGGCCATAGAGTGCGGCACAGGCGTAGAGTGCAGCGCCGGCGAGGCAGGCCAGCTGGCCCAACAGCGGATCGTCCAGTCCGGCCGTCACGTCCTGGCCCAGGAGTATGATCACACCGACAAAGCCGAGCAGGGCACCGGCGGCGCGCCGGATGTCAAAGGCCGTTGATCGAGATACCACCGCACTGATCGCAAAGACGAAGAGGGGGGAGGTGGAGTTCAAGACACCGGCGAGCCCGGCGTCGACGTGCTGTTGGCCCCAAGCGAGCAGCGTCCAGGCGCCAATGCTGTTGAAGAATGCTTGCACCGACAGCCAGCGCCAGGTGCGCGTGTCGCGTGGCAGGCGCTGCTTTGACAACGCAAGCGCGGCACACAAGACACCGCACGCGAGCGTGACTCGAATCGCCATCAGCGTCAATGGCGGGATCTCGGTTACGGCGATCTTGATGAACAGGTAGGACGCGCCCCACAGCAGTGCCAGGAGTGCCAACAGGGCGTATTCGGTGATCGAAGGGTTCTGGGTCATCGTGTGGGGTGCTCTCGTGTGCCGGCACTTGAACCACCCTACATGCCCGGTCACCGCGACGATTCGATCAGGGTCGATGTCATTGCGTTTGCCGCGCACTGGGGGCCACTGATTCAACCCGCACGCAAAGCCAAACAGAAGTCGTCAGGGGATGTCTGGCGCGTCTGGTGTTTCAACCGGGACGGGTCGGATGCCGTTGCCGCGAATCCACAGCAACAGCATACCCAGCACCATGCTCGACGAGATCATCAAGGCGCAGCTCCACCACGACAGGCTGTAGCCAATCAATGGCATCAGTAGGCTTGCGATCACCGAGCCGGTGATTTGCGAACTGGAACCGATGAAGGAGGCTGCAAAGCCCGCGATGTGTCCGTGTGGGGTCATCGCCATGGCGGTGCTGTTGACCTGGACGGTCAGAAAGCCGATTGCGAAGACGGCGATCAGAGCCGAGATGTTGTAGGCGTTGGCGTAGCCCGACAGGCTCAGGAACCACATCGCACAAAGCGTGGCGGCCATCAGGCAGGCGGCCCAGAGTGCGGTGCCAACCGTGCCGAAGCGGTCGATTGATCGGTGGTTCAGGAACTGCCCGATAATCACACCGACCGCGTGAAGCGCGAACAGGATGGCGAACAAGGCCCCGGTCACGCCGAAGTTTTCGGCGAACACGACCGGGCTGCCGGCGATCACCAGCACGATCACGACGTAGCTCAACACGTTGATCAGCATGAAAAAGCGCGACTGCGGGTTGCCGACGAGGGAGGCGCAGTTGTCGACCAGGATCGACGGCTTGAGCGCATTGAGGCGCTGCGTGCGCAGTGTCTCCGGCAGCCTGGTTGCGAGCACGAAGATCAGCCCAAAGGCGACCAGCGCCATGCAGCCGTAGATCAACCGCCAGCTGCCGCCGAGCGCGACCAGGGACACACCGAGCAGCGGTCCGAGAATCGGCCCGAGGGAGAACACCGCGACCGAGATCGCGAATTGCTTGGCCAGTTCGTCGCCGGTGAAGCGGTCGCGCAACATCGCACGCGCGACCGCCGGGCCACAGCCGGAGCCGAACCCCTGAATGATGCGGCCGAGGATCATGGTGTCGAGCGAATCGGCGATATAGCAGAGCAGGGCGCCGATACTGTAGAGCGTGAGCCCGACCGCGAGCACCGGGCGCCGCCCGAAGCGGTCGGAGATGGGGCCGAACATCAATTGTCCGATTCCGATCGCAAACAGAAAGATCGTGATGGTTTGCGGCAACGACTCAATCGGCGTCGAGAGATCGTCGGCCATGGCCACGAACATCGGCAGCGTGCTGTCCACGGCGAACGCGCCGAGCGCGGTGAGCAGACCGGCGTACACGACCAGGCCGCGGTCCCCAAGCGTGTTGCGCGGGGTAGAGGCTGGGGTGTCAGGCATAGAGAGAAGACCGGTTATGCGGCGGGCGGCACTTGCAGATGGCCGTGTTTACGTCGACGATAGGGTGATGAAAAATCGCATAGTCATGGTTCGCCATCACCACAACGCGCTGGAGCGGGACGACGTTGCCTGCCGTTTCCTGCAGGAACGCGGCTTTGTCGTCGAGCATGTCCATCCTCACGCAGGAGAGGTGCTGGGCACACCGCAATCTGATCTGGCCGGCACCATTGTCTACGGCGGTGGCCAGAATGTCACGGAGCTCGCCAAATACCCCTACCTGAAAGACGAGATGCAGTGGATCACCGATTGCGTCGCGAGCGAAACCCCCGTATTGGGTATATGCCTCGGCGCGCAGCTGCTGGCAGCCGCGTTTGGCGCCCGCGTCTACAAACCTGAAGGCGGTGGGTGCGAGTTTGGCTACTACCCGGTGTACCCGGTCGCCGAAGCCGGATTTGTACCGCACGGCCTGCACGTGACCGAGGCGCATTTCGAGGTGTTCGACCTGCCGGATGGCGCCGTCCACCTCGCGCGCAGCGACGCCTTCCCGAACCAGGCGTTTCGCGTCGGCGAGCACGCGATCGGCTTGCAGTTTCACCCCGAGGTTAACACCGAAGTCTTCCGTGACTGGCAAGCAGACTACTGGACCGATTTCTTCTACAAGACCCCGGGTAGCCAGAGTGAGTCAGAGGCGCTCGACTTGCACTATCGCCACACCGATGCCCAGGCGGCGTGGTTCGGGCAGCTACTCGACAAGATGTTCACGCACCCCGGTCGCGCTGCTGCAGCCTGATCGGGTCGGATCGACCGGCCCGCAGACACCCCGGAATCCCCACGATGAAAAAGTGGCTTGCCGCCCTGATCGCACTCGGTGTCGTGATCGCCAATGTGCTGGTGTATCGCCACGCTGCGGCGATGACAGACTACGCCGTGAGTGGCGAGCGCACCCAACGGCCGTCGTCCTTGTCACCCGCCGAGAAGCTGGGTGTTCTGTTGACCGGCATACAGCTGCCGCGCGCTGCGCTCGACGAGACGCCCGCCGACCGCGGCATGCCATTTGACACGCTGACCTTTGACAGCCAGAGCGGGTTCACCCTCGAGGCGTGGCACCTGCCGTCGACCGAGGCGGGTGTCACGGTGCTCTTGTTTCACGGCTACGGTGGCAACAAGTCCTCGTTGCTCGATTACGCCGCCGCGTGGCGGGCATTGAACGTCAGTGTCGTGCTCGTGGATTTCTTTGGCAGTGGCGGGTCGTCCGGCAAGCACACGACCATTGGCGCGCGTGAAGCGCTCGATGTGGATGCTGCGGTCCAGGCGGTGCAGACTCGGCGGCCGGGTCAGAAACTGATCTTGCACGGCTTGTCGATGGGCGGGGCTGCCGTGCTCAAAGCGGTTGCGGAATTCAACACGCATGCCGACGCCCTGGTATTGGAATCCACCTACGACACCTTGCTCCACAGTGCTCAGAACCGGTTTCGCTCAATGGGATTGCCAGGTACGCCCTTTGCGCAGTGGCTGTTGTTCTGGGGAGGCGTGCGGCACGGGTTCGATCCCTTCGATCTGAACCCGGTCGAGTACGCGCGGACCGTTCGCCTGCCGGTGCTGCTGACTCACGGGGCGGCTGATCAGCGCGTCACCGTCGAGCAGGCCGAGTCCATCGCGGACGCACTGCCCATTCAACCGGTGTACAGCCTGTACCCCGGTGCCGCGCACCTCGGCATGTTGGCGTCTGATCGGACGCGTTGGTTGCGCGATATCGAGCAGTTGCTGCACGCTGTGAAGTGAGCGTGCGCAACGCGTCAGTCAGGCGCTCGGGTCAGTCGACCTGACAGGCTTGCAACACGTCCAGTGGAATGAGCTGCAGCGCCTTTTCGTGTGTAGCCGCCAACCTGACCGGGGGCGCCACGCCCGCCTCATAGGCTTCGCGCCACCGCAGTGCACACAGACACCAGCCGTCGCCGGCCTTCAAGCCCGGGAAATCGAATTCGGGCCGAGGCGTTTGCAGGTCGTTGCCTCGGTTGCGCGTGTAGGCCAGGAACGCGTCCGTGACCACGGCGCAGACTACGTGCGTGCCGTGGTCCATCGCGTGCGTTCTGCAGTGGCCGTCCCTGAAGAACCCTGTCATCGGATCCGTGCAACAGGCTTGCAACGGCTCGCCGAGGACATTCTTTGTACCGGTGTCCGCCGTGTCCGCACCCATCACGCTGCAGCCGATCGTGTGCGGGCCAGGATGGCGGTCACCAACAACAGCGCCCACGCGGCCATCAAGGTCACGCCACCGACCGGCGTCAGGATCAGCAGGCCCTTCAGGTCGAACGTCACCGACATGTAGATACTGAAACTGAACAGCACGGTGCCGAGGATGAACAGGGCCGCGCTCCACACCAGGGCAGGCGCGCGAGCCAGGGCGACATCAGTGTGGGCAAACAAGCCCAGCGCGAGGACGACGACCGCGTAGACCTGGTTGTACCGCACGGCGGTCATCAGGAAGCGGAAATGCTCCTCAGTCACCGCGTCGCGCAGGGCGTGTTCCGAGTAGGCGCCAAACGCAACCGACACAAAGCCCAGCAGACAGGCGGCCACCAGGATCAAGAAGGCGACCCCGGATTGGCTGCGACCTGACAATGCGCCAGGCGCTTGAAGCGCCAGTCGGCAAAGTGCTCGTAGGTAAACGCGGCGATCTGGCGTATGCCCGGCAGCGCGACCAACACGGCCAGCACGCGCCAGCGTTTGAGCTGTCGCCACATCAGGATGAAGGCGTCCACGCCAACGTGCAGCTCGCCTGCGGCGTCGCGCGCGTGCAGCCGGCGCAACCCGTCGGCGAGGCTCACGCCCTCTTGTTCGAGACCCGCCATAGACTCAGTGATGTCCTGCCAGTCGAACGCGCCGCTTGGCGCGATCGTGCGGTAGTGATTGATCTCTTTCGAGCACAGACCGCATTTGCCGTCGTAGAACACGGTGATCATCTCGGCCCCGTTGCGTAGTGTGTAGGTGGTGTGGGTTGCCACAGGCAGCACGGGCTTCGGTTCGCAACAGCGCCCGAAGTTCCCGTATGGCGGCAGGTGCCCGGTGCCGGGGGCGCCCGACCTCGCCACCGAGTGGGTCCGGTGGCGGGTATCGCGCTGTGCGGTGTACGCCGGCACGCGCCGCAGCCGGCCAGCGCGAGTGCTGGCTCGGCGTTGGGGCGAGAGGGTGTCAGAGCGCGGCCGCCAGGGCCTCGATCCGGGTCGAGGCGGCCGTCGCGGTTGCCGCCGTGGCGGCGCCCTTGTCGTCCAGCGTGTCCGCGATCGCGTTGACCAGCGCCGACCCGACGATGACGCCCTCTGCGATCTCGCCAACGGCTTTGGCTTGCTCCGGTGTGCTGACCCCGAAGCCCACGCACACCGGCAGGTCGGACTTGGCCTTGATCACGTTGATGTTCTGCTGCACATGGCTCATGTCCGGCTTGTTGGCCCCGGTGACACCGGCGAAGGAGATCACATAGACAAAGCCCGAGGCGCCGTCGAGCACGGTTGCAATGCGTGCGTCGTCGGAGGCGGGCGTCACAAAGCGAATCAGGGCCAGGCCTGCATCCTCGGTGTAGGGGCGCATCTCGTGGTCCATCTCGGGCGGCAGGTCACAGACGATGAACCCGTCGATGCCCGCGTCCGCGGCGTCGCTGACGAACTGCGCGACACCGTAGCTGTATATCGGGTTGTAATAGCCCATCAGCACGATCGGGATGTCGGCGTCGATCTCGCGGATCGCGCGCACGACCTCGAACGTCTTCTGGGTGTCTTGCCCGGCTGCCAATGCGCGGTTTGATGCGGCCTGGATGCTCGGCCCGTCGGCGACCGGGTCGGAGAAAGGCATGCCGACCTCGATCAGATCGGCGCCGGCCGCGACGGCGTTCTTGAAAATCTCGATGCTGGTGGCGAGATCAGGGTCGCCCGCACAGAGGTACGGGATCAAGGCCGAGCGGCCCTCGGCCTTGAGCTTGGCAAAGCGGGTTGCAATACGGGTCATGGTCAGAGCTCCACGCCGAGTGCTGCGCCGACAGTGAAGACGTCTTTGTCCCCGCGGCCGCACAGGTTCATGAGGATGATGTGGTCCTTGGGCAATGTTGGCGCCACCTTGATCACGTGGGCGAGCGCGTGCGCAGGTTCGAGCGCCGGGATAATGCCTTCGAGGCGGCTCAGGAGCTGGAAGGCTTCGAGCGCTTCGTCGTCCATGGCGGGCACGTACTGCACGCGGTCGATGTCGCGCAACCAGCTGTGTTCCGGGCCAATGCCGGGGTAGTCGAGTCCGGCCGAGATGCTGTGGCCCTCTTCGATCTGACCGTCGCTGTTCTGCAGCAGGTAGGTGCGGTTGCCATGCAGCACGCCAGGGCGTCCGGCGGTAAGCGACGCGCAGTGTTCATCGCCCTCGAGACCCTTGCCGCCGGCTTCAACCCCGACAATCTCGACGCTCTCGTCGTCGAGAAAGGGGTGGAACAGGCCGATGGCGTTCGAGCCACCGCCGACGCAGGCGACCACGGTGTCCGGCAGGCGACCTTCCATCTCCTGCATCTGCTCCTTGGCTTCGTTGCCGATCACCGACTGGAAGTCGCGCACGAGTTCGGGGTAGGGGTGCGGACCGGCCGCGGTGCCAATGATGTAATAAGTGTCGTGCACGTTGGTGACCCAGTCGCGCAGTGCTTCGTTCATCGCGTC